>JAPXMM010000208.1:0-2562 GCA_033809015.1 Bacteroidales bacterium | reverse complement strand
CAAATCACTAGTTATTTTATGAATTATAATCAGATATATTCATTAAAACTTTTCGACAAAAAATTAATAGGAAAGATTATCCGTATCACTCCGCAACAACAGGTTAGTTCGGCATAATCTTTCCCACATTATAGTTAAATTTAAAATGAACAATTATTTCCTAAATTAAAAATAATATATCACTAGTCATCATATTGTTTTTGTTCTATTATTTTTCTTACTTCTTTCAAATCTCTTGCTAATGAAAGTGCAAGCATTAGTTTGATTCTTGCTTTTTGACCGGGTAAATCTCCACCCAAAATAACTCCCATTTGCCTTAACTGTTTTCCTGCTCCTTCATATCCATATGTATCTAATACCCTGCCTGTTGGACATCGAGAAACCATAACAACAGCCACATTATTATCTAAGGCATATTTCACTCCTGATAACATTGTAGGAGGAATATTTCCTCTTCCTAACGCTTCAATTACTATACCTTTTGCTCCCGTATCAACAGAATATTTTAAAAATCTTGAATCCACTCCTGCAGCGCATTTTATCAGGTCTACAGAAGTTTCAATATCTTTTGTAGGTATATGCTGACGATTTATTACATCTCTATGAAATATAACTTTATCATTATCAACTACTCCTAAGGCACCAAATTCCAAAGACTTAAAGGTATCTAAACTTAGGGTATTGGTTTTCGTTGCTTCGGATGCTGCATTAACCGTATTATTCATTACTATCAATACGCCTTTATTGTGAGCTTCGGGGGATATGGCAGTACATACAGAAGCTGCTAGATTTGAAGGCCCATCATATCCCAGTTCGGAGCTGTTTCTCATAGCTGCCGTAACAATAACAGGCTTTGCACAATTTAATGTTAAATCCAATAAATATGCGGTTTCCTCTAATGTATCCGTACCATGAGTGATGATTACACCTGCAATATCTTCTCTTTCAACGGTTTTGACAACTAAACGCTGTAATTCCATCATTTTTTCCGGATTTATATGAGGTCCTGGTAAGTGTGAAAATTCTATTGACTCGATTATTGCAAATTTATCTATATTAGTTACTAAAGACATTATCTCATCGCTAGAAAGAGATGGTATAGCCGCTCCTATCCTAGGGTCTACAGACATGGATATGGTACCGCCAGTAAAAATAATAGCTATTTTGGGTTTCATAATATTAAACCTCCGTTATTTTAAAAATATATTACCAAATTATCTAAAATAATTTTAACATAAATTTCTATGTTGGCACTATATTGTTTTCTAAGTATGAAATTTGTAATAGGAGATAAGATGTGTTGACATAATAAATTTTACCATGCTTGTTTATTCTTTTCTACATATAATTTCTAATAAATGTAAGTAATATAACTAAAGACCAAAAAGTATAATCATAACAATAATTGTTCTATAAATAGTAGTAGTGGCAGACTTCGTGCCTGCCACTACTTTAGTTGCTCTACCACGCAAATATAATCCTTTAATTTATCCAAATTAGTATTATTATAATCTTTAGTATATTTTCTTAGCTCCATAGGGCCTTTGCCTTTTACATTCCACCTTAAGATGGCTATGTTAACACCTATTTTATTATAATATGATTTACATATTATACCAATATCCATACCCTTCGTATTTTTGCCTATGAGTTCAACTTTGTCTCCTAAGTTTTCCTTCAATGTAAGTGCAATTATTTCCGAACAATATGCGCTGTCCTCATCTAATAGCACAAATATTTTTTTAAAATCAAAATATATTGAATTTGAATTATAATAGTGTTTTGAATTTGCATGTTCTATTTGGGCTATCTCCATATTTTCCGGCAATAAATCATCAGCAATCTGCAAAGCTTCAGAATAATATCCTGAATAATTACCTCTAAAATCAAGAATTAAATAATCTGCATTTTTATAATTATCTACTGCTTTTGAAAATTTTTTTGCCGCATTTTCCTCGAAACTTAAAATTTTTATATATATTGTATTATCATCAAGCTTCTTGCTTTCAAAATCCATTTTTTTATTCAAAGAATAATTAACCTTCCCCTGTAGTAAATCAATATATTTAAATTCTGTATAGTCATCTTTAGATAGCTTTTTAACATGGCTTACTAATTCATCAATTTTTGATTTTTTGGTAAATGTATGTTTCAGCAAATCTTTTTTCATTTCTAAATATTGAGTGTTTTTAAAAACACTATCATATAAATAGTTCTTCTCAAAATCTCTAATAATATTTTTGGTATCTGATATACTTATAAATCCAAAATAATTGAACAAAGATAATTTGTTTATGAGAAAAATAATTAATACAATTATAATGAATATCATCGATTTCTGTTTTTTATTTAGAAAAATTCTTTTATACAAACCTAATTTTGTTTTCAAGGTTTCACCATCCCTAATAATTCCATTTCTCTCTATCATTATTTGCTTATTATTAAAATATTAATCAAAAAACCATAAAGCAGCATCAATTCGATACTGCTTGGTTAATCACATACCACCATTGATATTATGGCATGTATGATATCACTTTAGAATTTATTATGATACTTACC
>JAPXMM010000207.1:0-2578 GCA_033809015.1 Bacteroidales bacterium | reverse complement strand
GAAATAACCAACAAAAATAAGATGAAGCGTGGGATATACAGTGTATCAACTGTTCATTGTAAAATAACCGATTTTGTTGGCTGGATATATTACAAGTTTCGTGGAGTGGCTACGAAGTATCTAACAAATTATATAATGTGGTTTGTAGTGAAGGGGAAGTATCTGGCTGAGAAGATTATAGAAGATACGGGGAGGCTATTGAATTTGGCAGCGTCGGATAGGCGGGCGTGGGAGCGGTACAGTGATTTGATGTCATCAACATATTTAACTCATAACATTTAAATGTTTTCTTTCAATTCCTTTTAAAATTTTAAAAAACCTTCTCAAAAAGTGTTTGATTCCATAAATTCTCTAGTTAGATTATTAAGACAAATTTTATAAATTCATCAAAATCAATCTTGATTTTTATTTTTAAAATTTTCTACCCTATTTATTTCCTCCAAAGATTGACATTATGAAACCAAAATGTTTTATGATCTAAACTTCTAAAAAGTTTCCATGTAAATAAATTATTTGAAATTTTCGTACGATAAAAATAATAACTTTTAGAATAAATTTCATCTCTAGAACCGTATAGCCAAACTTCTGCGTTGTAAGTTCTATATATGTAATTGGGTTGTCCTTGCACTATGTAAATTAATCCTCTATCTGTTTGCCAACCAGGTTGTATATCTGTAAAAAATCTATTTGCATTTATCACTCTTAAATAATATTTTCTTATTATTTCTGTTGCTCTTTGCACATCTCCTATTTGTGCTAACCAAAATGAATCTACTGCCTTTTTGGGATTAGATGAATTTCTTAATTTATTGAATTCTGTTTCCGAAGTTATATATCTCATTGGTGGTATTAATTCTTCTTGATATTTAATATCTGGGTAATATTCTGGAACTATTATAAAAAAAATCCCAGTAGGAGTAGTGTCTATATTAATACTTACCAATGTATTCATTAAATCTATGTTTGCTACTAGTGGGTTAGTTGCTGATATTTGTAGCTCTTTTATTTTTGACAATTCAATATTTTTATTGTTTAATTCTACTGCAAATGGCGGCGCTGCTATAGGAGGAAATTTATATACAATGCATTTAAAAGTATCTATATTTTTTATTAGATGTTTTATTTCTAATGTATCACCGATGAATAGTAAATGATTATTTTTTAAATTTGTCTGAAACCACTCATGACTAAATGGGTTAGATTTATCAATATCTAAAAATTTAGCAAATGAATTATTATTAGATCTAAGGTAAACCTTGCAATAACCTTTAAAATCATTATTAATTTTTAATTTTATCAGAGTATCCCAACTATTAATAGTATCTTTAATTTTAAAATTAAAATTTTTATATGTTAATATCTTATCTAGGGTGTCAAAAATTTCAATTCTACATTCAATATTTGCATATTTATTAATTGTATTCAAAGATGTATTAATATTAGTAAAATGTAGATTCGTAGTATCCAATTGTAAATAAAAAAAACTAGTGGAATCATTAACATGAGAGAATGAAACATTGGCATTTATACTATTAGAACCAGATTGATAGATTTCTTTAAATGCAAAGCTATTAGAAATATTTGAAGTTTTGCAACTATAAAAAAATAATATACATATAAAAATTAAAATAAGGTTTTTTTTCATTTTTTAATAGCATTTGAGAAATCTATACGATTTTTGATTGCTTTACCTAATGTGAGTTCATCTATATATTCCAGATTACCACCTATAGATATACCGCGAGCTATAGCAGAAAAATACAATGAGTCAAAATCTTTTAACATATTAAAAATGTAGTAAGCAGTAGTATCTCCCTCTACTGTAGCTGGTAGAGCAAAAATAATTTCATTTATTTCACTATTTTGAAGACGTTGAGGTATATCATTAATATAAATCTTATCAGGAGTGATACCATCTAATGGCGAAATTAATCCATTTAGCACGTGATAATATCCATTATAAACTCTCGAGCGCTCTATAGCTATTAGATCCTGTATATTCTGCACTATACATAGCTTTGAATAATCTCTAGTATCATCTGAACAAATATTACAAATCTCTGTATCAGATACATTGTGGCATTGATGACACAAATATAAATTTGTACTGAGCAGATCTATACTTTCACTTAATTTTTTTAAATATTGTTTGTCTTGTCTAATGAGATACATGACTAGACGTGTAGCCGTTCGCTCACCAATGCCTGGCAACTTTGCTAATTCATTTATAGCATTAGACATAGTTTTAGATAAATTCTCTATCTCCACTTTTTTATCAAAATTAAAAAATTATTTTTAATATTTAAAATCAGAGTATAAAATTAGATAAAAAATATGATAATTATCAATATATGTGATTTTAATTATGATATTTGAAAATTATTTCATAAATTTGCATTAACACAAAAAACAAAAAATTATGATTACATTACCGTCATTACCATTTGAAAAGAATGCACTAGAGCCTTATATCAGTGCTACTACATTAGAATTTCATTATGGTAAACATCATCAAGCATATGTAGATAATTTTAACAAATTATCGGCTGGCACTGAATTCGAAAACATGCCATTAGAA
>JAPXMM010000206.1:0-2608 GCA_033809015.1 Bacteroidales bacterium | reverse complement strand
TGATTTTACAGGCGGTACAACTGTACAAGTAAAAATCGGCAGAAGCTTTGAGGTAAAAGAGATTAGAAGTATAATTGATAAATATGATAAGGAAGCAACCATTACCTACGCTGGTAATGATAGGGATGAGGTAATAATTAGAACAAAATTAGAATTAGATGATGAAAAAAGAGGAGAAATTCTAAAAGAATTTAATGATACTTTTAATATTACTTCAAGTAGTATAAATTTTGAATCAATAGGTCCAGCTATAGGAAGTGAGCTTAAAAATCAGGCTCTATTAGCTTTATTAATAGCAAATTTAGGAATACTAATATATATTTCCATAAGATTTGAATGGAGATTTGGATTGGCATCCATTTTTGCTTTGGTTCATGATGTTATTATGATGACTGTTTTGTATGGAGCAATGAAAATACCTGTAAATAGTTCATTTATAGCTGCAATACTGACAATTGTGGGATATTCTATAAATGCTACTATAGTTATTTTTGATAGAATAAGGGAAAACATGAAATCTGTTAAGAAGATTAATCCTGAACAAATTGCAGATGAAAGCATAAGCCAGAGTTTAGCAAGATCAATTAATACATCATTAACTACTTTGCTAACTATATTTGCTTTATACATCTTTGGTGTTCCAGCTATTAAAGATTTTGCATTACCATTGATAGTTGGGATAATAAGTGGGACATATTCTTCAATTTTTATTGCAAGCCCTGTGTGGCTATATCTAAAAAAATCAGTAAAAACAAGAACAGCGCATTAGAAATAAAGGTAGCAGCAAAAGCTGTTACCTTTATTTTTTCCTTTTAATTTTCACAAAAATAGATTATATTATCTTTAATGATATTAAGAAAGGTGTGAAGAGAATGCAATTTGTAATAGTAATTTCCATGATATTTGCAATTCTTATAGCTATATTTGCACTACAAAATGCTGCCATAATAACAATTAATCTTCTGTGGTACAAACTAAATCTTTCACAAGCAGTTGTAATATTGGGCTCTGCTTTATTTGGAGTATTAGTTATGATTCCTTTTGATATTGTAAAAAGAGTAAAACATGGAATGAAAACTTCAGAATTAAATAATCAGATAAGAAGATTAAATGAAGAGTTAAATTCTGTTAGAAGAGAGACTAAATCAACAGATATAGATGATTTGATTAAGAAGGAAGAAGAAAATAATAAAGGGCAATAAAGGTGTAGGTGATAATTTGAAGAAGTGGGTTGCTTATAATAAAAATTATTCAAATTTAGAAATTCTAATGCGCGAGCTAAATGTTTCAGAAATTACTGCAAGATTACTTATTAATAGAAATATAAATACTCTTCAAGATGCTGAAATATTTCTAAGTCCTGATATTAAATATTTGCATAACCCATATGAAATGAAAGATATTAGGAATGCTGTATATCGCATAGAAAAAGCACTAAAAGAAAAAGAAAAGATATGCATATATGGTGATTATGATGTAGATGGAATAACAAGCGTTGCAATGCTTTATAAATTTTTAAAAAACCATGGAGGTAATGTTTTTTATTACATACCTAACAGAATAAATGAAGGTTATGGTTTAAATGATGAAGCTGTAAATAGAATAATTAATATGGATGTTGATTTAATAATAACAGTAGATTGTGGTATAAGATCTATAAAGGAAGTAAAACAAATCAATGAAGCAGAAGTTGATATAATAATAACTGATCACCACGAGTGTGGTGATAGCCTACCCAATGCTTATGCAATAATAAATCCTAATCAGGATAAATGCAATTATGCTTTTAAACATTTGGCTGGAGGCGGGGTAGCATTTAAGTTGATTTGTGCCTTAACTGATCGGTTGGGTTGCAAAAACGAAGCTTTAGATTTTTTAGATTTGACAGCTTTAGCTACTGTTGCTGATGTGGTTCCACTAATAGGAGAAAATAGAATAATAGTAAAAAATGGATTAGAAGTCATGCGAGAAACAAAAAACATAGGTTTAGAAGCTTTAATGCAGGTTTGTGAAATCAATCCAAATGATATGGATACATATCATTTAGGTTTTATTCTAGCTCCTAGGATAAATGCTGCTGGTAGGGTGAAAGATGCAAGCATTGCAGTAGAATTATTAACTATAGATGATAAAGCCAGAGCTTATGAAATTGCTAAAGAATTAGATGAATCAAATTCATACAGACAGGGTGTAGAAAACTTAATATTGGAATCTGCAACGGATATAATTAAAAATGATATTGATATTGAGTCAGACAACATAATTGTAATTGATAATACTTCATGGCATGTAGGGGTGATCGGAATAGCAGCATCTAGGATAGCTGAAAAATATAATTTACCAACAATAGTAATTTCAATAGAAGATGGTATAGGAAGGGGTTCTGCTAGAAGCATCCCGGGTTTTAATATATATCAAGCCATCAGCAAATGTGAAGATTTGCTTGACAGGTTTGGTGGTCATGAATTAGCAGTAGGCATTACCATAAAACAAGAAAATATAAATTCTTTTAGAAAAAAAATAAATGAAGTTGCAAGGGAAATGCTTAAAAATAAGGTGCTTTATCCTGAAATCTATGTAGATTACAAGTTAGATAATAGTGATATAT
>JAPXMM010000205.1:0-2634 GCA_033809015.1 Bacteroidales bacterium | reverse complement strand
GCCTTTCTCTGAATAGTTCATTAGCAACTCATCAGCTTCCACAATACCAGAGAAGCTAATTCCACCTTCTAATGATCTAATAGCAGCTAATATTTTGTGTCGCCATTCAAAGCTTGTTTTCAAGCAAATACCAACTTCATCAGCACATGCTCGCAGACTTTTACCTTCTAACATACATCTCATATAGTCGAGTATTAATGGATATTTTCGCATGCGATAGACAAAGGTGCGAGCAGTTTCACGAAAATTATAACCACAGGATTTGCATTTATAAACTTGTCTGCCATTTCTTTTACCAGCTTTGATGACATTCTCACTTCTACAGTCGGGACAGATGGCTGCGGTAGATTGGATCTTTACTTTTTGATAATCTACGGCATTAGCATTGTTATTGACTAAATATTGATAAAGCTGATCTAGGAAATCACGCTTATGATCCTTAGGCAGAGCCAAGTATTTATCAATGTTTTCTAATAATTCTTTCATAATTATAAAATTTTGAACAAAATTAATATTTTTTATTGAAATAATAAATGTTTTAAAATATAACATAAAAATGTTAATATTATTCTCCCACTATTTCTCTCTTTTACCTTAATCACCTATTT
This sequence comes from Bacteroidales bacterium, assembly GCA_033809015.1. Taxonomy (GTDB): domain Bacteria; phylum Bacteroidota; class Bacteroidia; order Bacteroidales; family DTU049; genus DTU049. Next base: position 2,026 of record JAPXMM010000205.1, on the reverse strand, counting down.
CTTCTCAATAAATTAATTTTTCTTTTTTTTAATTCTTACTAAACTTATAAAAATAAAATTTTATACCCATTTATAACTCTTAATAGTAAATTAAATTTTACCACGTAAAATATCATTTAATTGAGTTTTAACATCTGTAGACTCTTTTCTTTCACCTATTATTAATGCACAAGGTAAATTATAAATACCTGCGGGAAATTGCTTGGAATAAGTGCCAGAAATAACTATACTACGAGGTGGTACATAACCTTTATATTCTATTGGCTCAGATTTTGTAACATCGATAATATGTGTAGAAGCTGTGATAATAGTTCCTGCAGCTATTACTGCTCCTTCACATATTCTAGCACCTTCTACTATTATAGATCGAGATCCTATAAAGCAATTATTTTCTATTATTACTGGATTAGCTTGAATAGGTTCTAAGACACCTCCAATACCTACCCCACCACTTAAATGTACATTTTTACCTATTTGAGCACACGAACCAACTGTAACCCATGTATCTATCATAGTTCCGCTATCTACATATGCACCAATATTTACATAACCTGGCATTAGAACAACTCCAGGGGCTAAATAACTCCCATATCTAGCTATACCTGTAGGGACTACTCTTACATTTAATTTGTCATAACCACTTTTCAGTGGTATTTTATCATTAAATTCCAAGGGACCCATTTCAATTTTTTTAGTTTTAGTTATTGCAAAGTACAATAAAATAGCTTTTTTCACCCATTCATTTACAATCCAATTATCTCCTTTGGGCTCTGCTACACGTATTGTACCATTGTTTAATTGATCGATAACACTAAATATCGACTTTTGAATTTTTTCATCCTCTAGAAGTTCTCTATTTTCAAATGCTTTAGAAATTATATCTTTCATTTTTTTAATATTTATCACAAAGTAAATCATTTTTGCTAAAATATAAAAAAATAATTTATGAAGATAATATATGTGTTTAGCTTTTTTTTATTTTAATTAATACTAATTTTTACAATATTTATAAAGTATTTTAATAAAAAATGTCTATATATTTGCATATTAAAAAAAATATATAATTTTGCATTAGTAAAATTCAACCCCTAAAACAAAAAAATATGAATAAGGAAGAATTAATTTCAGCAATGGCAAAAGAAAGCGGCTTAACAAAAGCTGATGCTAGAAAAGCATTAGATGCTTTTATGAGTTCTGTTAAAAAAGCAGTAGCTAAAAAAGACAAAGTTACCTTAGTAGGTTTTGGTAGCTTTGAAGTTGTACAAAGAAAAGCACGTGAAGGAAGAGATCCTAGAACAGGAAAACCAATTAAAATTCCTGCAAAAAAAGTAGTGAAATTTAAAGCTGGTTCTACTCTCAGCGGTGCTGTTCAAAAGTAGAATATCCCAAATTAACAAAAATAAAAAAGCTCGCCAAATGGCGAGCTTTTTTATTACTCTATATTTTTTTACTATTAAAAATTTAATGCTACATTATCTATTCTCCAAAGAGTAGATGTAGAAGATGAAGCACCACTAGATTTATAATGGAATGCGACACGTATCGTTTTACCAATAAAATCAGATACATTTACTGTACCACTTGATGTCCATGTTTTGCTATTAGCTGCTGGTAAAGCACATCTATTTGTTATGTTTATAGCAGATGACGATGGATCACCACTAGTATAATTCTCTAATATATATATTTCTATAGGTTGAGGTAAACCAGCGTCACTATATTGTGTCCATGAATCAAATTTTATTGAAGCTGCTGTAGCACTTGTTAAATTTAATTCAGGAGAAATAAGCCAATCGTCTGAAGCTACATCTGCGCCATATCCATTCATTTCCATACAGCCACCTGGGTTGCCATTAGAGCTATTATAAGTCCAATTCTTATTACTAGCAGCACTATATGTCAGCCAAGTATTGTTGGTTAAAGGATTAGAAGAGAATGTTTCTAAAAATGGTAAACTAGCATTTTCATTCCAATTTACTAAATCGTTTAAATCACGAATATACAATTGATAGGTGCCATTATAGAT
>JAPXMM010000204.1:0-2656 GCA_033809015.1 Bacteroidales bacterium | reverse complement strand
GTGTGTCTACACTTCCAATGCTTGCTTCCTTTCCAAAACTACAAATAATCACCCATTGGTTGGATTGATAGATTGAATTTGATATATACCTTAGAACCTTCTAAAATTGTTTTTAAGGGTTTTAATATGTTTTTTGGTGCAGGAGCCTTTAGGAATCTCTTGAATTGAAATAAGGCTAAAGGAATGGTTTTATTTGCTATAATTTTTATAAGGTGAAAGCTAAATAATTTTTAATATGTTTTTCGTATGCTTTCGCCTTAAATTTAAAAGAGCAAATAAAAAATAATAAATCAAGGTGGAGATTTTTTTGAGTGGTTTTCTCAAAAAAATACTACCTTGATTTATTATTAATGACTGGTGGAATAGTGATAAATTTAGGATAAAAAAACGGGTTTCTTCTTATCTTGATACTATTAGAAATAACTAGTATTTGTTTTTATATTCCTTAAACCCTGTATTATCCAAGGTTTTTTTAGTTTTTAGTAGCATATGTTGTATTGGACAGAAAAATATCCCTGTGCTATAATTTTAATTGTCGAGATTAAAATTAAAAACCGGCAGGGATATTTATATTCTTTTTCCCTTCTGGTTTGACAGAAAGGATTGATTAACTTGTATAAAGATTATAACACAAAAGAGATAATTTTAAAAGATACTAAAAATGGCAAGGACACAGATTGGAGAGGAAAAAAGATTAATACCTTGGATTTATCAGATAGTTATAAAAGAATTGGCTATATCAAAAAATCTATACGGGTTGGAGAATGTGGTGATTTTTTAGAGTTTAGGTTAACAGCTGGTGATACTTTAAAATTAACTAGAGCTAATTTTTGTAAGGTGAGGTTATGCCCTATGTGTGCTTGGAGAAGGTCATTAAAAATATTTGGACAAGTATCAAAAATTATGGATCATGTTGAAGAAAATTATAATTACAGATACATTTTTTTAACTCTTACAGTTAAGAATTGCTATGGTGAAGATTTAAGAGATACTTTGGATTTAATGACAAAAGCCTTTAATGGTATGACTAGAAGAAAGGCTTTTAAACAAGCAGTTAAGGGATATTTTAGGTCATTAGAAATAACTTATAATAAAGAAAATAATACATATCATCCTCATTTTCATATGATTTTAGCAGTAAATGATAGTTATTTTAAGGATACAAGGATATATCTAACTCAAGAGGATTGGACAAGTTTATGGAAATCATGTTTAAAAGTAGATTATACTCCAATTGTTGATGTTAGAAGATTAAAAGAAAGTAAGGGAAAAGAAGTTGCAGAGGTAGCAAAGTATACAGTAAAATCAGAAGATTTTCTGATTAAAGATGAAAAAGGAAATATCAAAGAAAATTTAACTGATAAAGTAGTTAAAACCCTAGATAATGCACTTCACAGAAAAAGGTTAATTGCTTTTGGTTTTATTTTCAAAGAAGTTCATAAAAAATTAAATCTTGATGATGCTGAAGATGGAGATTTGACAAATACGGATAACGAAGAATTAAGAGAAGATTTAACTAATATTATCTTAAGGTATCAGTGGAATATTGGTATTAAAAATTATGTGTTGGTTGAGGTTATAGAGTCTGAAAGAGATAAATAAAAAAATAAAATATAATAAAGGAGTGTTTAATTATGGTAAGTTGTAAAGCATGTAACAAAGAAATTGCAAAAGGTGTAAAAAAGTGTCCTCATTGTGGTAAGGATCAACGTAATTTTTTCATGAAACATAAGATTTTAACAGGTATTTTGGTTGTTGTGTTGTTAGCAGCTATAGGTAGTGCAATAGGTGGAGACGATAAACCTTCATCAGGGGGAGATATATCAAGTAAAGGAAATTCTAAAGTAGAACAAAATGAAAAAAAGGAAGAAAAAACAGAATTTAGTGTGGATGAAGTTATTTCTTATAAGGATTTTGATTTAACTTTTACAAATCAAAGAAATATTAATGGTATAACTGATTCTAAGTATATTGTATTGGATGTAACTATTGTTTCCAAAAAAGATAACTTCACATTTTCTGGGGATATCCAGGGAGTGACAGAAGATAATGAGGTAGTAGATGATACAATAGCTTTTGTTTCAGATAATATTGGTGATCCAATAATGACTGCTTGGACAAAGAAATTGAATAAGGGACAAAAAGTAAGTGGATATGTAGCCTTCGATAAAGAAATAAGTAAAATAGAGATTAGAAGTAATTTATTTTCAAATGATGTTATTACCTTAATTTTAGATTAAAAATAGATAAATGGAAAAATCAAAGGCTTGGGATTTTGCTTTAGGAATAATTAAAGTTGATAATCTGAAAGTATCAGAGAAATTTTTGGAACTTGTTGAAAAAGAGAAAAAGGGGGAAATTACAGACCAAGATATAAAAGATTTTTTGGATAAAAAATATAGATTGAAAGGTTAAAGTTATACTTTAGCCTTTCTTTTTTTTGGGGGATTGGGGTACTCCCCAACAAGCAAAAGAAGAAAAAAGGATTTTTTCTCTTTTGAGGAAGTGTGGACACACTTCCAATGCTTGTTTCCTTTCCAAAACTACAAATAATCACCCATTGGTTGGATTGATAGATTGAATTTGATATATACCTTAGAACCTTCTAAAATTGTTTTTAAGGGTTTTAATATGTTTTTTGGTGCAGGAGCCTTTA
>JAPXMM010000203.1:0-2685 GCA_033809015.1 Bacteroidales bacterium | reverse complement strand
TCCATTAGTTAAATTAGATACTGATATATTTGCATTCAAATGATACTCATCCACAGGTGTAATATTAGTAATAATCCTATTGTTAAAGTCATCATTAAACCAGTATTCATAAGAGACTATGTGATTATTAGTGATTCCTGTAGGCTCTATTTTATAAAAATATTTGCTTGCTATTACGCTGTATTTGCCCTGTGAATCTTTTGCTCTGAAGTTTATTACATTAATTCCATTAGTTAAATTAGATACTGATATATTTGCATTCAAATGATACTCATCCACAGGTGTAATATTAGTAATAATCCTATTGTTAAAGTCATCATTAAACCAGTATTCATATTCTACTACAGTATTTTGTGCAACCAAAATTTGAGACATTACCAAAAATAAAAATATAAGCAATGCTCTGAATCTTCTTTTGCATAAATATAAAAGGCTATTCATCTTGAGCACTGATTTTGAATTCTATCTGTAGATTACCATTGGCATCACTTGTAGGAGCGATATTTTTCAATTGAATATGAGGATTAGAAGGCACAGCTCCTTCTTTATAACCAAACACGCCACCATAAATGCCAACTTCTGTATCATCAGCGCCTAAATATGTATCTTGATCTTGTAAATGGTAATTATGTGAATAATTAAAATCATTCCCACTTTGATTTAAAAATATATTATTTTGAATCACTGGATAATAGTTATTTGATGTTATAGGATTTGTACCTAAATTAGGTGAACTAGCAACAAAAATATTATTACGCACTTGATTTGAAATTCCGTTAATATACAAACTTGTACTTAAAAAAATATTATTATTAATAAAATTCCAATTACCACTAATAACAGCAGTAGAAGTAGAAGTTGTTGTATACATCATAATATTATTTTCTATTACATTATAGTTAGTATTTGTAATTTGTCCTCCTATTATTGAATTATAAATGCCCACATTTTGTGCATTCTGTAAATTAACATTTTTAATAACCACACAAATTATAGTAATATAATTAGATGGATTAGATGTACCACTTATCACCAAATCGCCATTGATTTTACAATATTTAAAAATAACATTATCAATAGATTTATTTGAAGTAAATGTGATAGTACCTTGAACTTCAACGCCCTCCAGATGAAAACCATCGGCATTTTCGCCAAGAGTAAAACCACTAAGAAGAAATGTTTTAGAGGTTACAGGTGTAGAGTCAGGATAGTGCCCTGCACCAAAAATCATTAATTTTTTATCTATCGTAGCAGGGACATTGAAACTACCACCTGACAGATAAATGGTATCTCCAACAGCAGAAGAATCATAAGCAGTCTTGAAAGCATTGATACCATTAAAAATTTGCACTCCTACTGATGAATGCAGAGCAACTTTTTGCCCATATATTGTCATTGACATGGCAATTATTGAAATTAATAAAAATAACTTTTTCATATTTTTAGATTTTTTTTAATTTTTTACCTATCTTGAGCGGCAGCCTTGATATCAATATGCAATTTACCATCACTGGTAGAAGCGGAACCAATATTTTGATATTGGAAATGTGGATTAGAAGGCACAGCACCTTCCTTATATGGGTATGTGCCACCATATATGCCTACCTCTGTGTCATCTGTGCCTGTATATGTGTCTGGATATTTCAAATGATAATCACTAGCATAATCAAAAACATAAAGAGTATTGCTTACAAAAATATTATTTACACTTATACCTGTATAATTTCCAATTGCAGTAGAACTACTCCCAAAATTTGGGTTACTAGATGTAAATAAGTTGTTATATAGTTGATTACCATCTCCATTTACACCAGTATAAGCTTGGTTAGTAAAAAAAATATTATTTTTTATAATATTATTATTCCCATTTATTGTATAATAATAACTACCCTGGGCACTTGGATATGAATAAAACAAAATATTATTTTCATAATTCACCCTATTTGAATTATCAATTTTACCTTGAATTATGCTATTTAATACAGCAGCATTAGTAGAATGTGTAAAATCAATTCCACCAACGACCACACTATTCAAAAGTAAAAAATTGTTAGAATAAGTATTAGCATTAGAACCTAGTGATAGAGAACCTGATATTTTGGAATATGCAATGTTTATGTTATTAACAGTATCATGTATATTAAACGCTAGTATAAAACTATTAGTAAAGTCAATACCTTCTATATGTATACCATCAGTGTTTTCCCTTAAAGTTAAATCTCCTTTTATAAAAGTTTTACCTGTAACTTGTGTAGAGTCATTATAATGCCCTGCACCGTAAATATAGAGTTTTTTAGTAATGGCCGAAGGAGCATTAAATGTGCCACCAGAGAGATAAATAGTATCTCCATTGCTGGCTGCATTGTGAGCGCTCGTAAAAGCATCTATACCATTGAAAATTTGCACTCCTGATGAGGTGTGAAGGGCAACTTTTTGCCCATTAATTGTCATAGTTATGACAATAATTAATAAAAATAAAAATGACTTTTTCATATTTTTTAGGTTATTGGTTTTATTTCAATTTTTTTTAATTGATAAAAAATATTTTATTATTTATAAAATTATAAAAATTATGGATTAATTAAAGATTATATAAAAATATATATTAACAAATAAATTATTTATACAAAATTAAAAAAATTTTTAAATATTTGAAAAAATTTTTCTAGCTTTTACTAATCTTAA
>JAPXMM010000202.1:0-2773 GCA_033809015.1 Bacteroidales bacterium | reverse complement strand
AGCTTAGAAGAAAAGAGATAATAAAAAATAAAAAGAGCAAAAATGATTTGTATGGATTGTCAGCTATAGAGAAGCATACAGGCATATTTGTGAATTGGATAAACAATAAATTCAGAGGAGTGGCTACCAAATACTTGCAAAGCTACATAATGTGGTATATAATAAAACACAAATATTTGTTAAATAAATTAGTAGAAGATGTAGGCATGATGCTAAATTTAGCTTCATCAGATCGGCAAGCATGGTATGTATATATGGAGCTGAGATTAAATCCAATACTGATTTTAAAAGATTAATCTTCTACTTGCCCCTACCCTTTTTTATAAATCTGTTTAATTAATATTCTAAAAAAATCCTTTAATTTGCAAAAATTTTTATTTAAAATTATGCAAATTCTCATTTTATCGCAATGAAGAAATTTAATGATAGTAATATAAAAAAATTTGATGATTTAGTAGAAAAAACTCAAAAACCATTATTTCGTTTGGCTCTTAACATATTAAAAGATGATGAGGCTGCTATGGATATAGTACAAGATACGTATGTAAAAGCATGGGAAAATTGGAATAAATTCAGAGCACAGTCAGATCCTAAAACTTGGCTTTATAGAATTACTATTAATCTATCTCTTAATCAATTAAAAAAAAATCAAAGAATTGTAAATTTTAATAAATTTACAAATAAGGATTTAGGTGATGATAATGAAAAATATACTTATGAACCCGCTGATCCAATTTCAATAGAACAATTATTAAATAGCAAAGAAAGAAATATTTTAATTAAAAAAGCTATTGATAATTTGCCTTTAAATCAAAAATTAGTTCTACAATTATTTTACTATGAGGGATTTCATTATCAAGAAGTTTCAAAAATACTAAACATAAGTGTTTCTGCTGTGGAATCTTTGCTTTTCAGAGCTAGGAAAAATTTAAAAAAATATTTAGCAAATTTAATATAGATAATATTTTATTAAAAGATTTATTTTATTAAAAAAAATAATTATTGCTTTTATTAGTGATTTTTTTAAAGTATAAAAAATGATGTTATAATAATAAAATAATATTTCATAATAAAACACAAGTTTTTTTTAATTTAAATGTCTAATAAATATGAAATGCGAGGAAATACAAAAAATTTTAATTGAAAAGTCAATTGAAGAGCTTTCAAATGATGAGTTATCTCATATTAATAATTGTGAGAAATGTAATAAATTGGCTATATTATTAGATATTGACATACAATTATCACAAGATGAATGTTGGGACCAACCTACTGATTACAATTTAAAAATATTGAATCAAAGATTACAAGCACATCCATGGCAAAAAGTTATTCCTAAAAGAACTTTAGTTAATACTATCCCCTGGGTTGCTGCAATAGTTACTATTATTATAGCTTTATATATATTCTTATTTTCGGATTCACATAGTATAAATATTAATAATAATGATGAAACTCATTATTATTATACTGACGTTATGTTTACTAATTTTTTAAATAATGATGAACAATGAAAACAAAAACATTAATTATTTTATATAGCCTTTCCATTGGATTAAATATTGCTTTATTAGTAATTCTAATTTATGACCATAGTAAAATAAATAAAATAGAAAAACAAAGTCAAACAATAGAATGGAAATTTCCTAAACACGGAGAGCATAGACCTCCATTGGATGATTTACAATTATCTCCTGAACAAGAGCTCGATATGGAAAACGAGATGCATTTATATAGATCTCATATTAAAATTTTTGCTGATTCGATGAACATTATTAGAGATTCTTTATTTAGACAATTAAATCAAGACAATCCTAATGAAATTATAATAAACAAATATATAGACAGCCTGGTTCATTTTGATAAAAAAATGCATCAAGAATTAGTTAAACACTTGACAGCTATAAAATCAATTCTTGATAAAGAACAATATAATATATTTTTAGAAAATATGAAAAATAAATTTAAACCACGTTGTAAACCAAACAATAAAAAATATAAAAGCTATGAAAAAGTTAATGAGTATTTTAATGATGTCCATCCTTGTTGCGGGAACTTATCCATTGATGGCACAGAAAAAAGTTCAACCATCTACCCCACCCCAAACTCTACCTACTACACAGGTAGCAGAGCAACCACAAAAAACATGTGGATGGGAAAGTATTCCTAATCTTACAGATCAACAAAAAGCTCAAATAAAAACTTTGCATACTGAACATATTAAACAGATGACTATATTAAAAAATCAACTAGAAGAGAAAAAAGCACAAATGAATACAGCTACTTCGTGGGCTTCATATAATGCAGCAAACGCAGAAAAATTACTTGATGAAATCTATAATATAAAATTGCAGTTAGCAAAAGAAAAATTATCTTTTCATAATGCTGTAAGAAATTTGTTGAATGAAGATCAAAAAATTTTCTGGGATAAAAAAATTAGTATGAATCAAAGAAAAAATAAGATGGGACATTGTTGTGGCAATACGCAACATTGCAATCAGTCATGTCCACAACATAATACGATGCAGGGTTGTATGCACCAGCAAGATAATATGCAAAATCATGGACAAATGCATAAATAATGTGATAGAAATTAACAAAATAAGAATAGCGATGATAATTCATCGCTATTCTTATTTTAACAAATATGTTTAACTTTTCATGTTAAATATATTTGTTATTTTTGTAAAAAATTTAAATTATGGAATATACAGCTGAAAACATAGAAAAGATGCTGGCTCTGACCAAAGAGGGTAAACGTGAATTTTTAGAT
>JAPXMM010000201.1:0-2797 GCA_033809015.1 Bacteroidales bacterium | reverse complement strand
CTATAAAGGTAGTCTCTGGCTGCGATCAAGAAAGCTTAGATCAGATAGCAACCATTTATAGTTGGGTAGTTAAAGCTGGTGTACATAGAGCTCCTACAGTTAAAGTAGCTGAATCTGCTAAAATAATTGAAAATACTCAAAGAGATATCAATATAGCTCTGATGAATGAATTGTCTATCATTTTTAATAAAATGAACATAAATACTTATGATGTGTTAGAAGCTGCAGGAACCAAATGGAATTTTCTAAAATTTGAACCAGGACTTGTAGGTGGACATTGTATAGGCGTAGATCCATATTATTTAGTTCATAAAGCCTATGAATATCGCTATCATTCTCAGGTGATACTTTCTGGTAGAAAAGTAAATGACGATATGGGATATTATGTAGCTGAGCAAACTGCTAAATTACTTATAGCTACTGGTAAAAATTTATTAAAAACTAAAGTACTAATTTTAGGTGTTACTTTTAAAGAAAACGTTACAGATATTCGTAATACTCGAGTAGTAGATATGATATCAGAAATGAAAAGCTACGGAATAAATGTGGATGCAATAGATTATATGGCTGATGCTGATGAATTCTACAAAGAATATGGTTATAAACTTATAGAAAAACCTGATAAAAAATACGATGCTGTGGTTTTAGCTGTTAAACATAAAAATTATGAAAATTTTGATGAAGAAAGTCTATCTCATATGTTATGTGATGATGGCAAAGGCATTGTAGTTGACATCAAAGGAGTTTTGAGAGGTAAAATTAATAATTATAAATATTGGACTTTATAATTAATTTTATAAATTATTTCTAAAAATTTTTAATTTTATTAAAAATTTTATTTAATTTTGAAAAAAATAAATTATGAAAACAAAAATATCTATTCTATTATTTATTATTTCTGGAGTATTTATAATGTTTAGCTGCAAAGAGGAGAGGACAGTATATACGCTTGACCAGGAAATAAAAGATTATACTTATTTTCCTGTTAATAGTTATTGGGTATACATAGATTCTGTATCCGAAGATTTAGATACTTGTAGAATAATAGGAAGCGAAATAAAAAAATATGCCTCTGATGAAGATTCTTATGATTATGAATATTTTTCTGAATTTGTTTATTCTACTAATAAAAAAGCAAATTTTTTATTCATTGGTACATCTGAATTTTATCCTAAATATCAAACATGCGTATTAAATAAATATGGCTATGGGCCTATGTTTTTTAGTAATAAATTTAAGGGTTTTAGTTACAATAATTTATATTATGTAGAAGAGCTTGATTCTTTAGCTGTCGGACAAAGGTGGTATAAAAATATTAAAGTTTTTAAATATATGAAAAATCCTGCTGATACTGCTGATTATGAAAAATATTATTTCGTTAGACGCATTGGTATGATTAGAAAAGATATAAATAAAGATCAAGTGAGGTGGGATTTAATAGATTTCTATTTGAATAATATTTCACCTGTATAATTTTATTTATCTTATAAAATTAAATGAACTTTCATCAAGAATGTTTAATTTGTCATTCTGCAGATTTAAAATATTTATCTAAATATTCACAAAATTATTTGGTTAAATGTAATAATTGTGGATTTATTTTTACAAGTAAAATACCTACTACAGAAGAATTAACTCAATATTATAATAATTACAACAGACAAGCCTATATATCTCCTATCACTATTATGAGATATAACGAGCTATTAGATATTTTTGAACGATATAGAAAAACTAGTAATATTCTAGACATAGGTTGCGGAGTAGGTTATTTTTTAGAAGAAGCTAAAAAGAGAAATTGGAATGTATATGGCACAGAATATAGTGATCAAGCAGTAAACATTTGTACAGAAAAACGATTAAATGTTAAAAAAGGTACAACAAGTTCAATAAATTTTGACAAAGAGTTTTTTGATATTATAACATCTTTTGAGGTAATAGAGCATATTAATAATCCATTAGAAGAGATACAAAGTATTTATAATATTTTAAGGGATGACGGTATTTTTTATTTAACTACACCTAATATTAATTCTATAACTCGTTTATTACTTTAAGATAAATGGAATGTAATTAATTATCCTGAACATTTATGCTATTATTCTACTAAAACACTTCATTATTTATTAAAAAAGAATAATTTTCAAAAAATATCTTTAAAAACAACAGGCATAAGCATATCAAGATTTAGAAATAGTAAGCATACATCTAATAATCCTTTAATTGCTCCAAACTCAGATGATGAAATTATTCGTGTGAAATCTGAAAATAATAAAATATTTAAATTATTAATAAAAATTACAAATCATATACTATCTCTTTTAGCAATAGGAGATAATATAAAAGCATTATACCAAAAAAATAAATAAATTAAAAAATTTTTTTAAGTATTAATCTCTGAATTTGCCTGATTGAATAGACTCTCTCATTACTGCATCGATACCTTTTTTATTAATATCACGCATCACACTAGTAGATACTTTGAGTGTAATCCATTGCCCTGCCTCTGGCCAATAAAATTTTTTAGTTTGTAAATTTGGATAAAAACGACGTTTGGTTTTACGATTAGAGTGAGATACTTTATTACCTACTAAAGACTTTTTCCCGGATATTTGACAAACTTTAGACATAATTTTTAATTTTAGAGTGCAAAGGTACAAAAATTATTTTAATTAAAAAAATATTTGAAAAAAGAAGATATTTTTTCATTAAATTTGCATAAATTAATAATTATGGAAATAAATCCTAATATAGAGAGTAGTTGGCTAGAAGTATTAAAAGATGAATTTCAACAACC
>JAPXMM010000200.1:0-2823 GCA_033809015.1 Bacteroidales bacterium | reverse complement strand
AGCACTCTGTCTGTTACGTGCTTCAAAATATGAATATCGTCAGTTATTAAAATTATTTTATTTTTGATGAAAATTTTATACATCACTATTATGATTTTTAATAAGCAAATTTGTGAGCAAACCTGTAAAATTCTTTTGCAAATTAACGCAATAAAATTAAATTATGCAAATCCTTTTACATGGACATCGGGATTAAGGTCGCCTATTTACTGCGATAATAGAGTGATTTTAAGCTATCCGCAGTATCGTACTCAAATAGCCAATTTTTTAAAAGATTTAGTATTAGAAAAATTTGATAATGTAGATTATGTTGCTGGTGTGGCTACTGCTGGCATACCTATGGGAACTCTTTTAGCTCATTTGCTAAACAAGCCATTTGTCTATGTTCGTTCACAGGCTAAAGAGCACGGATTACATAATCAGATTGAAGGATTTCTCCCAGAAAAACAAAATGTCATCGTTGTCGAGGATCTAATATCTACTGGTAAAAGTAGTAGAAATGCTATTAATGCTATTGTAGATGCTAATTGTAAGGTCATTGGATTGGTGTCTATTTTTTCATATGCTTTTTCTTGGGTAGAGAATGAATTTAAACAAAACAATATAGATGTTTATTCATTAGCAGATTATCCACATTTGTTACCAAATGCTATTGCCAATAAATATATATCTGATGATGTTTTACCTATATTAGATCAATGGCATTTAGATCCAGAAAATTGGTATTCTAAATTTTTTGAAAAATAAATAAAATAATCGAAATTGGCATTTTATTTTTGAAAATTTGGTGAAAGACTCATCACATTAAGGGTTTAAAATAATAAGCTAAGATAAATTTATTTTATATCATTTCATTTGTTATCTAAACAAAGAAAATGACAAAAAGGAAATTATATGATAGGAAAATGATTTGATAAAGAATATGTATTATTTGGACATTTGATGAATTACTACTACAAGTATATTAACAAATCATTTTCTAATTCAGTTTTAATTGGAGCATAGAATTATTTTTATTCTCATTCCATTATGACAAAAAAATGTAAGAAAATTTTTTATATAATTTCTATTACAATAAATTTTTAAAATAAAAAGAGTTTAATATTTACAATTCACCTCTTTTCAATTTTATTAATACCTTGGTTAATTCATCATAACTAATGGGTTTAGCAATGACATTGCGATCTTTGTCTAGTAGAAACATTGTAGGAGTAGCATAAACATTATATAATTTTACTACATTGCTATTCCATCCTTTAAATTCAGAATAATGAATCCAACGATTTTTAATATTTTTAATATCAATAAAAGTTTCTAACATTTGTGGCACTGTATCTAGTGAAATAGCTACTGTAGTAAGAGTAGAATCTGGAAAATCCATTGTAGTCTCATAAATATATGGTATCTCCTCAGTGCAATGAGGACACCAGCTAGCCCAAAAAACCAATAATATATATTTGGTTGGTAAATCATACAAAGAAATATTTTTTTGTGGAATTACAAAATCTGGTGCAGGGTTTCCTAATTCTATACCTTTGTATTTATCTGCCAATTTTCTAGCCCAAGCCCATTGATCATCTTGTGAACCACAATCTCCTTCTTCTGTTTTCAAATATTCATCATATACTATTATAAATGCTTTCTCTAAGTGCTGATCTTTAAAAAAATTTAAAAAATAAGATAAGCAAAAATTTCTAACTGCTAAATTTTTTTCTGTGTGTTTGAGAAAATCTAAAGCAGCAGAAGCAAATAAAAACTCGTCATATACTGGTTGGCCATACTCATCACGTATATTTGTTTTCAATTTCATATACATTTCCATTTTTTCAGGTAAAACAAAAGTGTATAAAAAGATAGGATCAGATGGATCGAAATTATCAAAAAAATGTGCAGCCATCACGCTATCTCTCCATGGATCTGGCATTTTCCAATCTGGATTAGGTAAGTAATATGCTAAAGCTATGCGATGAGCATTGTATTTCAAATTTTTTTTACTTTTTTCCATAAAGTTAGCTAAATTCTCATATCTATCATTGTACTCTTGTACTAAGGTTTTATGAAAAGGATCTATAATAGGATATAATCTTAACATTTGTAAAAGCCAATATTGGCTTATCATCCAGCTACGTTGATATTTTAGAAATTTATAAAATTCTTTATTTTCTTTAGATTTAATGATTTTCATACTATCTTCTGCATAATTCCACATTTGATTAGGATTGTAAACAGTTTTTAGCTTAACATCATTTTCATCTTTTAAAATATAAAAAAATTGTGAACTATTGCCTAACCGCACCTCATATTGTATACCTGTATCTGGCATTTTGAAATTAAAATTTCCTTTATCATCAGTTATAGAGCTATCTATTAATTTTTGTTCGTTACCATAGTATGAAAATAAGTAAAGTGATATGTTAGAAGCATGTTCTATTGTCCCAGAGATATTCTGAGCATTTACACTAATAAAAAATGAAGAAAATAAAATAAGTAAAATAAGTTTTAAAGATTTCATTAAGTGCTGCATATAATTTATTTTTAACTAAATACAAAATTAAAAATTTTTTTTATATATCTTTCTATTAACTATTAATTTTTTTAAGAAATTCTTAATATTTAAAAATAGAAAAATTAAATATAATTTTGCTAAAAAATAATACAAATTATTATGTTAGGAACTTATAATATTGAAAGAAAATTAAATTTTGCTACATTAGAGGACATAATGTATCATAGAGTAGATGTACAATTGAGTGAGGTAGCTAAAAATAATATTCAAAAATCAAGACAATTTTTAGATAATTATTTAGAAAAAAATGATAACCC
>JAPXMM010000199.1:0-2856 GCA_033809015.1 Bacteroidales bacterium | reverse complement strand
TTTCTGCATCTGCAGGATTTACTTTAGCAGTGGGTTGGCTATTTGCAAAATGGAGTGAAAGAAGTCCCAAGTGGGCAATGTATGTCTTGATAGGCATTTTAGCATTGTATAGCGTGAAAACAGTAAGTAGAAGTTTTGCATGGAAAGATAATTTGACTTTATTCACTACCGATGCTAAAATATCTAGGAATAGCTCAAGAGTAAATGCAGCTGCGGCTGAAACATTGGTAACTGCAGCAGAAAACACAAATGCTCCCTTGGAAAAACAAAAATTATTAGATGAAGCTCTATTTTACATTAATAGAACCAAATATATAGATTCTGAATATTATGCGATATGTGATATTAGTGGAAGGATATATTTCGCAATAAAAAATTATGAAATGGCACTATCGAGCTAT
The DNA here is from genome assembly GCA_033809015.1 of Bacteroidales bacterium. Lineage (GTDB taxonomy): Bacteria > Bacteroidota > Bacteroidia > Bacteroidales > DTU049 > DTU049. The sequence continues at coordinate 2,455 of JAPXMM010000199.1, read as the reverse complement.
TTGGATTGTCTTAATAAAAATGAAAATGATATTACATATAATAATATTTATGCTGTAGGAGTAAACGCTTTCAATGATACAGCTGTGCATGTAGCATACAAAGCATTTAAGTTTTTAACAGAAAAGTTTCCAGATAATGTTGATTATCTATATCATTTATCATTGTCATATAGATTTATGGAGAGATTCGATTCTGCTATAATAGCATTAGAAAAAGTTATTAATATTGATAGTTGCCATTCAGAAGCATATAATCAACTTGGAGAAATATATAGTAGATTTTTAGGAAATTTTAATTCAGGTGAATATTACCTAAAACAAGCTGTAAAATGTGATTCTACAAACTATACTGCGTTAGAAAATTTAGGAGTATTGTATGGGATAGCTCGTAGGCCAGCAGAAGCTTTACATTATTTCAAAGAAGCTTATAAGCTAAAACCTAATGAAAAAAACCTAATGAAAAATATAGGTTTTGCTTTTCAAAATCTTGGGATGTTAGATAGTGCTCAATATTATTTAGAAAAATCAAAATAAATCTATTACTAAAAATCTTTTTAAAAACCCTTAGCATACTAATAGTTGATAGTGTTCAATAATAGAGAGATAGAAAAATATTTTGAAAATTTTCATATAAACCACCTTTGTTCAACCAATAAGCAATTTTTAATGAGATATCTATCATTTCTATTGATTTAGATACTACCTTCATTCTTCTAGTCATTCTGCTAAATAATGTCTTACGTTTGAATTACTTTGTTCAACATTATATGTATATTTTTTACTTTGTATTAATTTATTCTCTGGCATTATTTCTTTATATACTTTCCAGTTATCTGTATAAAATAATTTTGCTTTATCTTTTATTTTTTCATAGAACTTTTTAAAGGTATTAGCATCACGATCTCCAATAATTCATCCGATGGTTTTGTTGTTACTATGGTTAATTGCTCGCCAAATCCATATCTTTCGTTTTTTTTACTGATATAATATCACATTTCATTTATCGCAATCTCATCTACTTCTGCCTCTAATGGTGGTTCAGGTAATTTAGAACTAATTGTACGTACCCAATATAAAACTGTTGTTCGACTTACATTTAATAAACGTGCTATCATACCATAACTAGCTTCGCCACTACCATATAATAGTATTGCTAAAGCTTTTAAACTAGGATGTATCCGACCCCTATTATCTCCAATCTTAAAGTTATATCCACAATCCAAACATTTATACCTCTGGTTTCCTCTTATTTTCCCATTTTTTACATAATGTGTGCTGCTACATCTTTTACATATTATTTCTTTCATATTTTTTTTGCAAAGTTATAAAAAATCTATCTAATTCATAACACTCTTATTTTTTTTATATTTAAATAAAATTACTAAAAAAATCTGAAAAGTATTAATTGAAATTAAATTTTAGTATACGTTAATCTTATCACTTGCTGCTATTACTTTTACTTGAAATTCATTATCTCCTTGCCTATTATTTCCTCCTATTTGCCTTGAATATTCTAGGTTTTTTACCTTTTTGACTATATAAAAACCACAAATCATTCAGCTTGTATCTCTCCATTAAATTTATCTTTATTTTCTGATATCGATAATAATATCTTATGTCTCCAATCAAATGCAGTTTGGATACTGATATCTAACCTACTAGCCATATATTTTATCGTATGCAATCCCTCTTCTCTCACAATTTCACAATATTCTAGAAATTTCTCTTTCTTCTTTATGTTATGTATATATGTGCCAGTTGTAGGAAGAAATGTACGATTACACTGCTTACACTTATATCTTTGCGTGTCTTTATATTTGCTATGTTTTATTATCGCACTAGATCCGCAATGTGGACATTTTATCTCTTCTCTCTCTATTACTAGTTCATAACCCTTTTGTATTCGCTTAAGCTCTTGTATTAGCCTTTGCTGTTCTGCCCTTGTTAATCTAACGAATATTTCTTTTATTTGCTCTGATTTATCCATATTTTCTATTTTTTGTAAAGTTGCAACATATTTTTAGAATAGAGTGTTAAAATTTTAAGATAGAAACGATTAATACTAAAATTTATTAACTGTGAAGGAAGAATAATGTTGAAAATAATTTTATTTTAAAAAATGTAAAAATAACACATAATATAATTACAAGGCAAATAACTGTTGAGTAAAAAAAGGAGAATATAAAAGAATAAAAGTGGATATTTGGAGCAATGAGTTGGAATTGGAGGAAGAAAGAGAAATGTTAATTATGTTTAAATTTTTATATGCCATATTTTAAAAATATATTATCTTTGTAACAAAATATATTTAATATGAAAGATATCGTTTCAAACCTCCAAGAGCACCTCTCACAAGGCAAACAACTAAATTTAGAATTTCTCAATAATCTCTACAATAAGATGAAACTCCAAGGCAACGACGTAGTCGATTATCAACATCTAAAAGCTCAAAGTG
>JAPXMM010000198.1:0-2892 GCA_033809015.1 Bacteroidales bacterium | reverse complement strand
CATTAATATCTACTAAATTGGGGTTGGTAGTTATTTTTATATTTGCTATATCTGAGTCTAATACCCTTCTATGATATGAAATGAAACTAACAATACCAAACTCAAAAAATGTCATAGTGATAATGGTCCCAAAGACAATTAATCTAGAGTAATAAGGTGTTTGAAAGATATAAATACATATAGCTATGAGGGCAAAAATCAAAAAATTTCTCTTGATGATATCTATAAAAAGATGATAAATCCTTTTATTGTAATCTAAAAAATATTTTTTACTGAAATATGATGTGCCAACCCAAATAATAGAAAAAATAAAAAATGGTTGGGCATATTGTGGTAAATAAAATGACTTACTTGCTGGCTTAATCCAAATAAAGAAAAGAAAAGACAAGCAAATAAATATGATATCACATGTAATAAATAAGTAAAAAGATTTTTTGAATTTCATAATAATCAGTTGATGAGTTTAGTAGTTGAGAAGTGGAGTAGTTGAGAAGATGACGAGAAGACTTGGAGAGGAGGTGACTAGAAGACTGTGAGACGGAATGACTGGATGACTGGGAGACTGGGGAGACAAGGTGATTGGGGAGATGAGAAGACTGGGTGAAGAGGAGACTGGGTGATAAGTGATAAGTAATAAGTTTATAAGTGGATAAGTGTATCAGTTAAATTGTAATAAAAAAAGCCATTTCCATAATGGAACAAATTTTATTTCTAAATTATCTATATTTTCTACACTTTCATAATCCCAAGTTATTATAGATAAATTTTTTACATTTAATTTTTTTGCAGATTTCATTAAAGATTTAACCTCTCTTTCTTTTGTTTTTTCATTATTTATATCATAAGAGACTTGCATTAGTTCACAAACTTCATTGTTTTCTTTAATTACAAAATCAACATCAATATTGTCTGGATCTTTGTAATAATAGAATTCTTTTTGTTGGCGTTTCAATTCAATTGCTACACGATTTTCCATTAATTTACCTAAATCTTTTGAAAATGATAAACTCAAAGCCGAAGCCATTCCCGTATCATATAAATATATTTTTGAAGGGTATTTCAATTGTTCTTTGGGTTTAAATGAAAAACGATTTACATAAAAAAATAAATAAGCTTCTTCTAAATATGAAACATAATTTTTAATAGTATGTACAGAACCAATTTCTGAAAAATTTTTTAATTTATTATATGAAAATTCACTAGCGTAATTGGAAGCAAGTAACTTGGCTATTGTGTAAAGGTTTTGTGTATATTTTACATTGTACCTCTTTACTATATCTTTTAAAATTATACTATCAAATAAAACATTCAAATAGTTTTTATAATCCACCTTTTCTAATACTACCTCAGGATATCCACCAATTGTTTGATATTTGCTCAATTGATTTAATATTTTGCCTTTTTCTGTCGTGCTCAGCTTTAGACCACTAATTTCTATATTATTGGCTTTCAAAAATTCATTAAAAGAAAATGTATAGATATTTATAGGGACATATCTGCCTGTAAGATGAGTTGCCATTTCACTGCTCAATAATTTTGAATTGGAACCAGTTAAAAAAATATTATAACCTAATCTATGAAGCCTATTGACAAATAATTCCCATTTTGCAAGATTCTGTATTTCATCAAATAATAAAAAGTTAATATCACCATATACTTCGTGAATTGTTTTAATTAACTCGTCATTATCTACATTTAATAAACGTTCATCATCAAAGTTTACATAACCAAAATTTGTGTCTTTCAAAATTTCTATAGCAAAAACAGATTTACCTGCACGCCTTGGTCCAGTTATAATTTTAATTAGTTTATTAGTGAGATTTTTTTTAGCTTTTTTTAAACTATCACGTGGTATATATGTATTAGATAAGTAGCTATCTCTTTCAAATTTTTGATCTTGTAGTATTTCTATTAGCATATTTTTAATTTTTTTAAGCAGTATTTATAATGAAGTGCACAATTTTTTAGTTTTTTTATGCAGTTCATTGCTTTTATTGCACAAAATTAAGCATTTTTTTATTATTAGTTGAGGAGTTGAGGAGTTGAGAAGTTTAGGAGTTTGTCCACAAATGCACACAAATGTACTCAAATACAACTATATCATCTGTGTTAATTTGGGTAAATCTGTGGAAGATTAGATTTTTTTTCCACAAATGCACACAAATGAGCACAAATAAAACTATATCATCTGTGTTAATTTGTGTCTATCTGTGGATGAAATAATTAAAATATAATCCTTTTATACTGTAACTTAGGTAATCCAAAATTAATTAACAAACCAATTTTAGCTTCAGTTGCTTTTAAATAATTTATTACCTGTCCCATGTCTGCATCTGTTAAGCCACTGGAGGCTTTCAGCTCTACGATAATTTTATTATAACAAAAAAAATCAGCATAATATTTTTTATTTAGTAATCTTCCTTTAAAATATATATTTAATTCTTTTTCTCTTTCATAAGGGATATTGTTTTCGAAAAAAGTAATTTCTAATGCTTCCTGATATACTGCTTCTAAAAAACCATTGCCGAGTTCACTATGTACATCCATAGCACATCCGATGATACTATAACATTCTTCTTTGAAAAGATATTCTTCTTCATGCATAATGTTTTATTTTTTTGTCCACAAATGCACATAAATGTACTCAAATAAAACTATATCATCTGTGTTAATTTGTGTCTATCTGTGGATGAAATAACAACTAACTTTTTTGCTATATCCTAAACTTATAAACTTTTTCGAATCCACACTTCTATTTAACTTTAAACTTGAGTCTACGATATAAAAAGAAAAAAACTACTCCAACGGCTATACCAATAAGACTTGCAAGGATATCATAAAGATTAAATGTACGATATGGTAAAAAATATTGTATTACTTCAAGAATAATAC
>JAPXMM010000197.1:0-2986 GCA_033809015.1 Bacteroidales bacterium | reverse complement strand
AAAAACCATTAGTTTTATACAATAATCGCAATGTGCCAATATATCATTTTGTTTTTGCATCTAACAATAAAACAGCAAAAAATATTGCAAGTCAAATTATAATAAAAAAATGAACACCACCAAAATAGAATGGACAGACAGAGTCTGGAATCCCAGCAAGGGATGCAGCAAAATATCTGAAGGTTGCAAATATTGCTATGCAGAATCTTTTGCTAAAAGGTTACAAGCTATGGGGATGGAAGATTATAAAGATGGATTCAAATTTAAAATCTTACCACATCGCCTGAATGAACCATTAAAAATTAAAAAACCACAAAAATTTTTTGTAAACTCAATGAGTGATTTGTTTCACGATGATATGCCAGATGAATATTTAAATCAAATTTTTGATGTTATAAATCAAACCCCACAACATACGTATCAAATTTTAACAAAAAGAGCTGAAAACATGTTTGAATATTTTCAAAATCATATTGTACCAGAAAATGTATGGCTTGGCGTAACTGTAGAGAATTCAAAATATTTATATAGAGTTGATATATTAAGAAAAATAAATGCAACGATAAAATTCGTTTCATTTGAACCTTTGATTGGTTCTGTTGGGAAAATTGATTTAACAAATATTGATTGGGCAATAGTAGGTGGAGAGTCAGGTAATAGAGCTAGACTAATAAAACACGAATGGGTAAATGAAATCTATTTACAATGCAAAAAACAAAATGTGCCTTTCTTTTTTAAACAATGGGGAACATGGGGAGCTGATGGAATAAAAAGAAATAAAAAAGCCAATGGCAAATTGTTTAAAAATAAAGAATGGCATGAATACCCTGTTGTGAGAATATAAAAATCAATAATCAAATTATAGGTCTTTAATAAAATTACATTCTATTTATTTTTTACAGAATATTATTCCTTTAATATTTATTAAAGCACAAGCTTAAATAATAAATCTTTTCCAAATTTTTAAGTAATTATGTAGTTATGATTAAATATGTTATCATTAAAATTACACATATAATAGGGAAAAAGACAGTTAATAAAATAAAATAGGTTGTCATTATTGTAGTAATTATTTCTGAAATTCATTATAAATTTATATTATAATTTTGCAATAATTAAAAAAATTAGGAGAGATGCCAGAGTGGTCGAATGGGGCGGTCTCGAAAACCGTTGTCCGTATATTACGGACCGAGGGTTCGAATCCCTCTCTCTCCGCTAACCTTTTATTCATCATAATTACATGCACCATTTAAAAATATTTTTGATCATTTTTATTTATATATTTTCACTAAATACTATTAATGCTAATGATTCAGATACTATTCAAAAAATTTTTTATTTCAAATTATTTTCTAATATAGATCCATCTGCTAGTAGAATAGTAAAAAAAGCTATGAGCGAAGCCAAAGATGTGGATGCAGATCTCATCATTGTGCATTTGAACACCTATGGAGGCACATTAGTAGATGCAGATAGTATACGTACTGCTTTTTTGCATTCACATATACCCATCTGGGTGCTTGTAGATAATAATGCAGCCTCTGCTGGTGCATTGATTTCTATAGCAGCAAACAAAATATTCATGGTGCCAGGCTCTACTATTGGCGCTGCCACAGTAGTTGATCAAACTTCACAAGCTCTACCAGATAAATATCAAAGTTATATGAGAGCTATGATGCGTAGCACTGCTATAGCTCGTGGTAGAGATCCTAAAATAGCAGAAGCCATGGTAGATCCAGATATATATATTCCTGGCATCATCGATTCTGGCAAAGTACTCACTTTCACAGCACAAGAAGCTCTAAAAAATGGCTTTTGCGATGATATAGTACAAGATTTTGATGATTTAATAGCTAAAAATAATTTACAAAATGCACAAATCATTAAAATGCGAATCACTTGGTTAGACAAATTAATTAATTTTTTTCTAAATCCTATTGTCAGTGGTATATTAATTATGCTCATTATAGCTGGTATATTTTTCGAATTGCAATCACCAGGAATAGGATTTCCTCTCATACTAGCGATAATTTCAGCTGTTTTATATTTTGTACCTTATTATATAGAAGGGTTAGCAGCTAATTGGGAAATTATAATTTTTATAATTGGAATAATTTTACTTTTCGTAGAATTGTTTGCAATTCCTGGTTTTGGAGTTACAGGTATTAGTGGAATAATACTGATATTAGCAGGGCTAATCCTTAGTTTAGTAGATAATAAAGGATTTCATCTACCAGAGCATGCTTTTGAGCAATTAGGTGTAGCATTTGCCACAGTAACTGTGGCAGTCTTTGTAGGATTAACAGCTAGCATACTATTATCTAAAAGATTATTTGCAAAACCTGTTTTTGGTAGGCATTTGTCTCTCACCACTGAAATGAAAAGTGAAAATGGATATATTAGTAGTGATTTATTATTTAAAAATTTAATTGGTAAAACAGCCACTGCCTATACAGTGTTAAGACCTGCTGGTAAAATAATTATCAATGATGATGTTTATGATGCAGTATCGTTATACTCTTATATAGATAAGGGTAAAAAAGTAAAAATTGTAGATTTTCAAAATAATCAATTAATAGTTGAACCTTATGATGAATTATAGTAATTTAAAAGATCGGATAGAAATTTATTTAGGAGACATCACAAAATTGGATGTAGATGCTATCGTAAATGCAGCTAACACAACTCTGCTAGGAGGTGGAGGCGTAGACGGTGCCATCCATAGAGCTGCTGGTCCGGAACTTAAAGAATATTGTAAAACTCTTGGTGGTTGCGAAACAGGAAAAGCAAAAATAACACCAGGTTTTAGATTACCAGCTAAATATATTATTCATACAGTAGGCCCTATTTGGCATGGTGGCAATCACGGAGAAGATGAGTTATTAAAAAGTGCTTATTGGCATTCACTGAATCTCTGCAAAGAACATAATATAAAAACTGTGGCTTTCCCTAATATTAGTACTGGCGTTTATGGATATCCACTAGA
>JAPXMM010000196.1:0-2995 GCA_033809015.1 Bacteroidales bacterium | reverse complement strand
CCTTCTCTGTCTGTTACAACTAATACTGCTACTTTGGGATGTTTCTTTTTTTTAGCTCGTTGATATTCTTCTTTGTTTTTATATTTTCTGCCTTTCTCTGAATAGTTCATTAGCAGCTCATCAGCTTCTACAATACCAGAGAAGCTTATTCCACCTTCTAATGATCTGATAGCAGCTAATATTTTGTGTCGCCATTCAAAGCTTGTTTTCAAGCAAATACCAACCTCATCAGCACAAGCTCGTAGACTTTTTCCTTCTAACATACATCTCATATAGTCGAGCATTAGTGGATATTTTCTCATTCGATAGACAAAGGTGCGAGCTGTTTCACAAAATTGATAACCGCAGGTTTTACACTTGTAAACTTGTCTACCATTTCTTTTACCAGCTTTGATAACATTCTCACTTCTACAGTCGGGACAGATGGCTGCGGTGGATTGGATTTTTACTTTTTGATAATCTACTGCATTGGCATTGTTATCAATGAGATATTGATAAAGCTGATCGAGGAAATCTCGTTTATGATCTTTGGGTAGAGCCAAGTATTTATCAATATTTTCTAATAGTTCCTTCATAATTATAAAATTTGAACAAAATTAAAATATTTTATTGATATTATAAAATAATTTAACTATAACATAGAAATGTTATTTATTTTTCTAACCCCATTTTAAACGTTTTTTTATTTTTTAAATTATTTTGTAAATTTGAAAAAAAATTATGACTACAAATATTTCTGCAACAAAACCTCTACCTAAAATCTTTGTATTAGACACTTCTGTGATTTTATATAATCACGAAGCCTTATATAGTTTCGATGATAATTTTGTTGCTATTCCTATTACTGTATTAGAGGAAATCGATAATTTTAAAAAAGGTAATGAATTAATTAATTTTGAAGCTCGTGAGTTCATCAGAATTTTAGATCAAATATCATATAATAATCCTATTAATGAATGGATAAAATTTAAAGATAATGGTGCTTCTATCAAAGTAATATTAGATGAGGATTCAGAGCCTGATGCTAATAAAGTTTTTGGTGGTTATAAGCCTGATCATAGGATTTTGAATGTCGCTATTAAACTGTCTAAAGCTCATCCAGACCAAAAAGTTATTTTAGTTTCTAAAGATATCAATCTTAGATTAAAAGCTAGAGCCCTTAATATCATGGCCGAGGACTATGAAACCGGTAAAATTAAGGATCTTGAGAAATTATATACTGGCAAAACAACTTTAGAGATAGAAGATAAAACTGTAATTGATTTAATATATAAGCAAGGCTATATCGAGCCAGCTTTATTGGGTATTAGTGATCCGCTTCCTAATCATTATTTTATTATTAAGTATAATAGTAATTCTGTTTTAGGTTATTATAACCCTTTGACTCAAGTAATTGAAAAAATTATAAAAAAACCTGCCGCACATATTTATCCTCGTAATGCAGAGCAAGTGTTTTCTATTCATGCCATTACTATGCCTAATATTAAGTTAGTAACTTTGCAAGGAGTTGCTGGCACTGGTAAAACTTTATTAGCTCTCGCTGGTGCTCTAGAGACTAAAGATGATTTTAAGCAAATATATCTATCTAGACCTATTGTACCTCTTAGTAATAAAGATATTGGTTTCTTGCCGGGTGATATTAAAAGTAAGATAAATCCATATATGGAACCTTTATATGATAATTTACGTTTTATCAAATCTCAAAGTGATAATCACGCTTTTCGAGCAGATATCGATAAAATGTTAGAAGAGGATAATCTCATTATAGCTCCTTTAGCTTATATTCGAGGGAGAAGTATTTCACAAGTTTGTTTTATTGTTGATGAAGCTCAAAATCTAACTCCTCATGAAGTGAAAACTATTATTACTCGAGCAGGTGAAGGGACAAAAATTATTTTCACAGGTGACATTCGTCAGATAGATACTCCATACTTAGATGCACGTAGTAATGGACTTTCTTATTTAATTGATAGATTAAAAGGCCAACCTCTCTATGCTCATATAACTTTAGAAAAAGGCGAAAGAAGTGAATTAGCAAATATAGCAAATGAATTATTATGAAAATAAAAATTATAGATATTGGCATTAAAAATTTCGAAGATGCATATCAATATCAATTAGAAAAAGTGGATGAATTAATAGCTTCTAGAAATGACAAAGAGTTTGGTGGTTATTTTATATATGTTGAGCATCCACATGTTTATACTCTCGGCAAGCATGGTAAAACTGACAATTTACTTATTTCAGAGCAACTTTTATCTAAAATTAATGCTAGTTTTGTGAGAACCGATCGTGGTGGTGATATCACTTATCATGGACCAGGTCAGGTAGTTGGCTATCCTATTTTAGATTTAATGAAGCTGCAAATGGGACCTAAACATTATGTATTTAACATAGAAGAGGTCATTATAAAAGTATTAGCTAAATATGGAATAACAGGTAATAGAATAAATGGATCTATTGGAGTATGGATAGATATAGATAAACCTCAACCTCGTAAAATTTGTTCTATTGGCATACGTATTACTAGAAATATTACTATGCATGGTTTTGCTCTCAATGTAAATAATGATTTGAAATATTTTTCATACATTAATCCTTGTGGTTTTACAAATATTGCAGTTACTTCTATAGCTAATGAACTTGGTCACTCAGTAGATTTAGAGGAAGTTAAAAAAGAAATTTTAATAAATTTTCAAGAAATTTTTGATGTTAGACTTATATAAGTGCATCATTTTATATTATTTGCTACAATAATTTTATAAAATAGAAATAGAAAGTAAAATGAATAAAGATAATATATAAAAATAATGATATTTGAATTCCAATAGAGGTCTGTAAAAGAGTATAAATATTTAGAATTTTTATCAATGCGAAAATAGAAAATTGTTTATTTACTTTTATTTAATTAGGTGTTTAAGTAATAACAAATTATTATTGTGAATATATAAGCAAAGGTAGATTTTATTAGGAGTATAATCTGATTTGTTTTAAA
>JAPXMM010000195.1:0-3035 GCA_033809015.1 Bacteroidales bacterium | reverse complement strand
GAGCTGCCGATGATTTCACTTTAGTAATACAAAAAGACCCTGATTATCATTTTGCATATAACAATCGAGGCATCGCTAAATATAAAATTGAGGATTATCAGAGTGCCTTAGAAGATTTTAATAAAGCTATAGAATTAGATAATAATTATGCTATTGCATATTTGAATAGAGGTAATACAAAAGAAATGCTGCAAGATATTGAAGGCGCATGCACAGATTGGACAAAAGCTAGTGAGCTAGGCATCAAACAATCTAATATGTATTTGAAACAATTATGCAATAAATAATTTACCTATATCTATGAAAAAAATTATATTTCTCATTATAATGACATTAATAATTACTTTTGGATATAGCCAGGTAGATACTCCTTTTGATAAAAATCACATTGCAGACAAGCAACAATTAAGTGAAGCTATTAAAAAGATAAAAGAAGGTGACAAATTATTTGCTATGGGCAAGGGAAGATATATAGATGCTTTAACACTCTATTTAGATGCTAATAAAATAAATCCTAATAATGCTGATTTAAATTATAAAATTGGTATATGTTATTTATTTACTACTGATAAACAATTAGGATTAGAACATTTAGAAAAAGCTAAACAACTAAATCCTCAAGTTAATTATGAACTTTCCTATTATTTAGGCAGAGCTTATCATCTAAATCATCAATTTGATAAAGCTATTGAATATTACAATGAATTCAAAAATATATTAAATCCACAAGAATTTGCAGTTAGAGGTAAAGAAGTAGATAAATTGATAAAAGAATGTGAGAATGGTAAAGAATTAATAAAAAATCCATTATACCTAAAAATTTCTAATATAGGTTCAACCATAAATTCTATCTATCCAGACTATGCTCCTGTAATTAGTAATGATGAGAAAATATTATTTTTCACTAGTCGTAGAGCAAGTACTACTGGTGGCAAACGTGATCCAAAAGATAATAAATATTATGAAGATATTTTCATGGTTACTAAAAAAGATACCACATGGCAATTATCAATAATATCAGAGCTTAATGACAAAAAGCATGATGGTACTATAGGTATGTATGATTGGGGAGACAAGACTTATCTATATACATATAAAAGTAAGCATGATGGAGACATTTATGAATCTATACTAAATAATAATAAAATAACTATTCCAGAATCATTACCATATCCTATAAATACAAGATTTCATGAATCAAGTGCTTCATTAAGTCCAAATGGAAATCATTTATATTTTATATCAAATAGACCAGGGGGTATGGGTGGTAATGATATTTGGATGTCTCAAAGAGAATTTAATGACTCATGGTCCATTCCTATAAATCTTTCAGATATAAATACTCCTTATGATGAAGAAGGTGTCTTCATGTCTCCTTCAGATACAAATACCCTATATTTCAGCTCTCAAGGACATAATACTATTGGAGGCTTTGATATTTTCAAATCTACTTTCAAAGATGGGCATTGGAGCAAACCAGAGAACTTAGGATATCCTATAAATACTGCTGATGATGAGTTCAATTTAGTTATATCTTACTCTAAGCAAAGAGCATATTTCAGCTCTTCTCGTCAAGGTACATATGGTGATCAAGACATTTTTATAATTAATCTTCTTAAAGAAAAACCATTATTAATTAGTGATGAAAATGAATATGTTGCTAAGCAATATCAACCCATTAAATCTTTAGATACTACTAAACAGTCCTTTATTAAAAAAAGTGAAAACTTAAAAAATGAAATAGCACAAAAAAAGAACAATAATGATATTAATCCTTGTCAAACTATTAATTGGTCAGACACTATATTTTTTGATTTTGATGATTTTAATTTGGATCCTATTGACATAGGCAAGCTGGATTCACTATATAATTTTTTAAATAAAAATTCTAATGCAATTACATTAATTTCTACTCATACTGATAATATTGGATCTGATGAATATAATAAATTATTATCTGAAAAAAGAGCTCAATCTATTATTAATTATTTAATAAAACGAGGTATCGATAGGTCTAGATTCTATTATATGGGTTACGGCTATGAGAATTCTTTGGGTGATAATAATACTAAAAAAGGGCGTCAATTAAATCGTAGAGCAGAATTTAAAATTATAAATGTATTTTAAATAAAAATATATGAAACGAATATTTGTATTAAGCTTAATTCTTGCATTAATGATGGGCGCACTAAATGCCCAAGATACTATTAAAATCAGAACAGGCGACTCGCAAATCGCAGAACAAAATTATAATGAAGGTGTTAAACATTTGCAAGGCGGTGATGTGCAAAATGCCATCTCTAAATTTACTGTTGCTATTCAGCTAAAACCAGACCTGGCTAAAGCATATTATAATAGAGGTGTCGCTAAATCTCAATTAGGCTTGTATGATGAAGCAATTGTAGACTTAGACCAAGCTCTAAAATATGAAACTAATGCATTATATTATTACACTAGAGGGAAAATCAAACAAGATAAAGGAGATCTTGATGGCGCTTTACAAGATTACAATGTTGCTATAAATATGAATAAGGAATTGCCCGAAGCATATTATTATAGAGCCTCATTATACTTTGATAAAGGAGAATATACTAATGCTATTGACGACCTAAAACAAGCTATTTCTAAAAAAAGTAATTATGCTTATGCATATAATGATCTTGGTAGTTGCTATTTGATGTTAGAAGATTATGATAACGCCATTTACTATTACAAACAAGCTATTAGTGCTGACCCTAAATTAACTTTAGCTTATAATAATTTGGGGACTACTTATAGAAGAATGAAAAAATATGATGAAGCAATTATAGAATATTCAAAAGCTATAGATTTTGACCCTAATTACGTAATCGCTATCAATAATAGAGGCGTTGCTAAATTAGAAAAAGGAGATATAGATGGTGCTATTAAAGATTTTTCAGAAGCTATTAGAAAAGATGCCAATTATCAATATTCTTACAATAACAGAGGAATAGCTAAATATAGAATCGAGGATTATCAAAGTGCCTTAGAAGATTTTAATAAAGCTATAGAGT
>JAPXMM010000194.1:0-3035 GCA_033809015.1 Bacteroidales bacterium | reverse complement strand
CTACGACAGTTAGGACAAAGTGGAGGAATACTTTGAAGTTTTAAACCTTGGTAATCTACTGCGTTTGCTTCATTTTGTAGTAGGAAATCGTAGAGATTATCAAAAAAGGCTTTAGAGTCTTCCTTACTCATAGCCAGATGCATATTAATGTTATCTACTAAAGTCTTCATAAATATTGGATTTTTGGCAAATATATATAATAAATTTTATATGATATTAATATCATTAATTGTTTTAAACAATATTGTATTGATTTTTTATCTGGATACTTCTCCTTAATTCTTTATTATTAAATAATTATCTCACAAAATCAAAAATATATTAATTCATCAACTATAACATCATTTTCATCATAAGGTATCGTTTCAAACACTTGTTCTTCAAAGGCAATACCAATTGTATACGCATTAGGTAATTTAGTTAAAAATCTATCATAAAATCCTAGTCCTCTACCTAGTCTATGGCCTTTAGCATCAAAAGCTAGACCTGGAACTATCACTATCTCTATTTTGTCTAATAAAGGATATTTAGGTCCTACTGGCTCCATTATACCATATTTATTAGGAAACATATGACTAGTACCTTTATAAAATACAGGTTCTATTTCGAGATCTTTTACCCTAGGTAAGATAATTAATTTGAGTCTATCAGCATCCATTATGAAATCATGAGAGGGCACTTCATGATCAAAAGACCAATAAGCCATTACTACCTTCGCACTTCTAAATTTTGGATGTCTAGAAATGGCAAACCATAAGTCATCAGCTTTTTTTTCTACTAAATCTTCATCTAAAGATTTTAATATATTTTTAACATATTCTCTAGCAGTTTTTTTATCTTTGATATTTTTTGGTAATTTATTCATAATTAATGTTTTAAATTTCTATCGCTAATGGTTTTGAGTATTTGATTTTCTAGTTTTTTTAGTAATTGAAATTCTACTAATATTTTTTCTTGTTCATCTAAATCTGTAGTTTTGCCTAATTGTTCACATTTAGCATTTTTTAATTTGTTTATCATTATGGCTTTGTACTCTAAAACAGCAGACTCTACTTCTTTATTAAATAAGTATTCATTATTTTCTATGGTACTAATTTCGATTTTAAATTTCTTTTTCCAATTATCACTAAGCTTAAACGTGTCTAATAACAAATCATAAATTATACTTTGCTCATCTGGATTTAAAAGGCTAATAATATCATTTACAACAAGCTTATTAGTTGATTTATATTGGTTAATGATTAATTGATAAATATTATTATAAAATGCAAAAGCAATATCATCTTTGTTAAGTTCATTGTAAATAAATTCCCAGGCAGGAATATTGATGGTAATTGGCAAATTATTTTCATCTCTATCATCGAAAGCTAATATTTTATTTCCATAATGAAGTAGGATAAATAAGATTCTTTTTTCATGTTGAGCTATTTTATCATCAATCGAAGAAGGGATGTAATTAGAAGATTTTAGATTAGATTTCTTTTGATTGATAAAAGAAGAATTGTTAATTTCTTTTTTTAATTTTCCTCTCAATATACGTTGAAATTCATCTCTGAGAGTAAATTCATCTATATTAAATTTTTTAGAAATATAAATTAAATATTCAGCTTGGACTAAAGGGTCAGATATGTGAGATAGAGACAATAATATATCACGAATAACTTCAGCTTTTTTTATAGGATCGTTAGTATCATTTGGTAGTAAATGCTGAACCTTGTAATCGATAAAAACAACTTTATTTTTATCCAAATAATCTGTAAGTTCAGTTGTAGAAACCTTATGAGCAAAGGAATCTGGATCTTCACCATCAGGAAAAGAGACTAAATAAACATTCAAATCTTCTTCTAATAACATATCTATAGCTCTATAAGATGCTTTAATACCAGCATTATCAGCGTCATACATTAAACATACATTATTAGTAAATCGATGTATAGCTTTTATTTGATCTTTAGTAAGACTAGTACCAGCAGAAGCTACTACGTTTTCTACACCTGCTTGTACGAGAGATATTACATCTATATAACCTTCCGTGAGATAACATAAATTTTGCTGAGCAATAGATTTTTTTGCAATATTCAAATTGTAGAGAACGTTACTTTTAGTGTAAACTAGAGTTTCAGGAGAATTTAGATATTTTGCAGCATTCGGAATATTACCAATAGATCTACCACCAAAAGCTATAACTCTACCACCCAAATTAAAAATTGGGAAAATGATTCTGCCTCGAAATCTATCAGCTAGACTATCAGGCACTATTAAACCAGCATTAACTAAATCATCAGTGGAATAACCGTTCTTAAGAGCATAATTTTTGAATGCATCACGACTATTAGGACTATAACCAAGATTGAATTTTTGGATAGTAAAATCTGAAATTCCACGATGATGGAGATAAGATAAAGCAGAATTAACACCTTCTTCTGATTTCCAAAGTTGATTTTTAAACCAATCAAGAGCTAAATTATTGATGATAAAAATTTTCTCTTTTTCATCTTTTTGTTCATCAATCTGAGAATCATCCTCTTCAAGAGGTATTTGATATTTTTTAGCTAAAAATCTAATAGCATCAGGATATGAAAGCTGCTCAACTTTCATTAAAAAATTAATTACGTTGCCGCTCTCATTACAACCAAAACATTTATAAATGCCTTTATCTGGAGCAACGCTAAAAGAGGGGGTTTTTTCATTATGAAAAGGACATAATCCAAAAAGACTATTCCCCTTTTTTTTCAAAGAGACATACTCACCAACAACTTGATCAATAGAGACATTCTCAAGAATAAAATCGATAGTATCTTTTTTAATCATAATTAGCAAAAATAAGAAAAAAAATTGAGATAGGGGGTAAAATTTAGGGGCAAGTAAAAGATTAATCTTTTAAAATCAGTATTGGATTTAATCTTAACTCCATATATACATACCATGCTTGCCGATCTGATGAAGCTAAATTTAGCATCCTGCCTACATCTTCTACTAATTTATTTAACAAATATTTGTGTTTTATTATATACCACATTATGTAGCTTTGCAAG
>JAPXMM010000193.1:0-3063 GCA_033809015.1 Bacteroidales bacterium | reverse complement strand
CAGTGAAAGAATCACCTAGTAAAAAGGTATTAGTACCTCGTAAGATAAAAGGATTAGCTGTTTATAGCGTAAATGTAGTAGAGAAAAAGATTAATGATTTTCTGGTTTGGATGATGAAATTCAGAGGAGTAGCCACAAAGTATCTACAGAACTACCTTATGTGGTTTGTTGTTATGAATAAGTATTTGAAAGATAAGGTAGAATCAGATATTGGGCGACTATTAAACCTGTCATCGCATGATAGGTGGGCGTGGGAGCGGTATTTTAGATTAATGAAATTAAAATATTGAAATATCATTGAAAGTTAAACAAAAAAATAGTCTATAATTTCACATAGTTTTTAAAATTTAAAAATTAAATTTTAAAACTACACTTTTGTTAATAACCCATCTAATAATCCTAAAAAATCGACTACACAACTACATATTACACTATTTCCAAACCACATTATGCAAAATTGCTTTAGAATGATTAAAAATATAAGTTTTGGTTATAATATTTTATTCAATTCTCCATTGCAGGTATACAATGCCTCACATCATTATATACTGTCTTATCTCCTAGTTGATATGCTTTTGTAAAATCTGCACACCACTCATCTCTTTTATTATACATCCTATATATTTTGCCTCTTGATGTATATGCTTGTGCATATGTGCTATCTATTTCTATTGCCTTAGTATAATATTGTATAGCTTCGTCATATTTTTTCTCATTAAAATACACATTGCCAAGTAAATAATAGATTTCAGGGTCTTTTGTATTTATTTTAAGTGCTTTTTCTAAATTTATTTTAGCATCATCATTTTGATTATTATAAATGCTTTTATTAGCTTCTAGTTTTAGCTCTTTCACTTTATCCATTTTATTTATACAGCTTATTATTATCATTGCAAGCATTACAATTAAACAAGGTCTAGAGCTCACAATTCTATTTCTAATTTTATTCATAATTTGCTATAATATTATTTATTATTTTCAATTTTTCCTCTAAAAGTTCATTATTTTTAGCTTCTATTATTAATCTTAAATATGGTTCAGTATTGGAAGGTCTAATATTAAACCACCAATCAGTATAATCTAATCTATAGCCATCAAAATCATAAAAAGCTATTGGTTGTTGTTCTTTTATAAAATAATCTTTTACTGCATTCATCGCTTCGAGTTTATGATTAATCTTAAAGTTAATCTCTCCAGAATTTTCATATTTTTTTATCTTAGCAATTATTTCAGATACTTTGTAACCTTTTTTTATAAAATCAGAAATAATATTTGTGATTAAAATACTAGCCAATAGTCCAGAGTCGCTATAATAAAAATCTCTAAAATAGTAATGTCCTGCAAGCTCGCCACCATAGATGCCATCTATTTCTCTCAACTTAGTTGCTGCATATGCTCTACCGACTCTCCACATTACTATTTCACCACCCATTGGTTCTAAATATTCTGCTACTGATTTAGATGTACGTATATCTTGCAGTACTTTGCCTTTTTGTTTTCTTTCCTCTAAAAAATAATGTCCTAATAAACCTATCATCAAATCTGGTGAAATAAAATTACCTTTTTCGTCTACAAACATTACTCTATCAGCATCTCCATCAAAGATCATCCCGAAATCATTTTTTTGTTCTAAAACAATTTTTTTTAGGTCTTTTAAGTTCTTTTCTTCTAAAGGATTGGCTTCATGATTTGGGAAAGTACCATCTAAATCATCAAACATATATTTGGCTTGATTGGTGAATATTTCATGTACATACAATCCAGCCATTCCATTGCTACAATCTATTGTAAAATTTAATTGTAAATTTTGTTTTAAATATTTTTTTAAAAAATCCACATATTCATTACTAAAATTGAATTCTTGATATGTCCCTTTAGGTACAATTTCGATTTTTTCATTTTCTTGAATTAATTTTTCAATTTTATTTAATCCGTCATCATAGCCAATGGGAGTAGCATTTTTACCAGAAAATTTTAAACCGTTATATTCTTTGGGATTATGACTAGCTGTTATCATTATAGAAGCATCAAAATCGTATTTTGCTGTCCCCCAGTATATAGAAGGTGTAGTAGCTAAACCTGTATCATAAACATCGCAACCTGATGATAATAAGCCTTGTATTAGTGCGTCGTGTATCTCATCTGATGATGTTCTCGTATCTCTACCAACTAAAATCTTTTTAATTTTAAAAATTTTTGGGAAAAAATATCCGATTTTAACTACATCATCTTTATTAAAATCTACACCGTAGATGCCTCTGATATCATAAGCATGAAAAGCTCCCATAATTTTTTTTTGACAAATTTACAATATTTTTAATTATATATTTTAAAAACTCTTCTATTATTGTACTATAAATTTTTTAATTTCGTAAAATTTTCATCTTATGAAACATTATATTGGCTTTGT
The DNA here is from genome assembly GCA_033809015.1 of Bacteroidales bacterium. Classification (GTDB taxonomy): domain Bacteria; phylum Bacteroidota; class Bacteroidia; order Bacteroidales; family DTU049; genus DTU049. Next base: position 653 of record JAPXMM010000193.1, on the reverse strand, counting down.
TTTGGTGTTTTTTGTCTATTTCGACATAAACTCTCAAATCAATTTTTCAGATCTAGATAGATTGGAAAGGATCACCAAGGATATGAAAGTATTATCGCATGATACTCTAATGGGGAGGCAATCTGCTAGCAAATATGAATGGAAAGCAGGCAACTATATAATTAATGAATTAAAAAAACTACAATCATTTCAAAATAATATCAATTTTTTGCCAAATTATGATAGGTTTAGATTTGCATTTACTATTAAAAATTATGAAAATAATAAAAGAGACACCACAGCTGACATAATTGCATATATTGACAATAAAGCTCCATATACTATAATAATTGGGGCACACTATGATCATGTTGGTTATGAAATTTATGATAGCACTAAAGGTCAGTATTTGATTTATAATGGTGCAGATGATAATGCTAGTGGCACTGTGGGATTATTAGAACTAACAAGACATCTTTCTAATAAATTTTTAACAAATTATAACTATATCATAGGTTTCTGGGGCAGTGAAGAGATAGGATTATATGGTTCTGCTTATTTTTGTCAAAAAATTTTACCTCATATCAATGTATCTCCGATAATTTTATATATAAACTATGATATGATTGGTAGCTTAGGATATAAAAAAAATATTGTTACTATTTATGGTACAG
>JAPXMM010000192.1:0-3177 GCA_033809015.1 Bacteroidales bacterium | reverse complement strand
TCATTCAATAATTTATGACTAAATAAATCATAATTAATAGAAATAGGTAAAACCATATCATCAAAAGTGTAATTATTGTCATAAGTTCTCATTACTTTATATCCTTGTACCCAACTATTAGACTGGCTATTCCAAGAGTATGTCATATATTGCACCATATCTCCATAGTTATTGTAGCTATATTCTGTTTTCCAATAATTTTCCCAATTGCTAATCCACCTATAAGTAATAGTTGCAATCAAATTATTAGAACTATCATAACTATACTCAACTTTAGTAATCGGTGCCCAGCTAAAAAGATATTCATAATATATTGTATAAATTAGCTTGTTATCAATATCATAAGCATATTCTTTTTTGGTAGAGTTTACCCAATTTGCATTATCCCAATAATAAAAAATTTCTAAAATTAAATTGCCATAGCTATCATACGAATACTCATATTTGCTAAGGTTTTTCCAAGAATTATTTTCGTAAACATAAGAAATCTTTTCTAATAAAACATTATTGGGAGTATTTGAATACGTATATTCATCTTTTAAAGTATCTTTCCATGAATTATTTTCCCATTTATACGTTACTATTACTAAAGGCTCATTTAATTGTGTATAAGAATAATTTATTTTACTAGAACCAACCCACGAACCATTAATCCACAAATAAGTGATTTTATTAATTAAATTAGTATCATTATCATATTCATAGTTTACCTTGGAGCTATATTGCCAGTTATTATTCAAAATAAAATTAATCTCTTCTAAAAGTTTTGCACTATCATTATAAGTATAGGATGTTTTATTTAAATTTATCCATTGATTATCATTAGCATTCCATTGCAGATTTATAATACTATCTAATTGCTGTTTATTAATTATTTGCGAATAAATTAATGAATTAGCAAATAAAACTACTAAAAATAAAATTAATCTTTTCATAATATCGTTTTTGTTTATGCTAAATTAAAGTTTTTTTTATTAAATATTGCTAATTTTGAAAAATATTTTAATTTATTTTTAAAAAAATGAAAAAAGTTTTTATAGAAATAGACCTAAATGCTGGGTTTTGTTTTGGAGTAACTAATTCGATAAAAAAAACTGAAGAACTTTTAAAAAACAAAGAAGAGATATATGTATTAGGTGAGCTAGTGCATAATGAAGAGGAATTAAATAGATTAAAAAAATTAGGGATGAAAGAAATATCATACAATGATATTTCTTTATTAAAAGGCAAAGAAATTATTATCAGAGCACATGGAGAGCCACCTAGCACATACGAAAAATTACAAAAAATAGATGTTAAAATATATGATTTTACCTGCCCTATAGTATTGCACTTACAAAAAAAGATTAGTACAATTGCTGAAAAAATGATAAAAATGCACGGACTAATAGTTATTTATGGTTTAAAAAATCATCCAGAAGTTGTAGGATTATTAGGACATACTAAAAATATAGGTATGGTTGTAGAAAACATAGAACAAGCCAAGGAGGTGGAAATAGATAAGCCTATTGCACTTTTCTCACAAACTACTAAAGATAAAGAAGGTTTCGAAAAAATAGAAGAATATTTCAAAACCGAATTAAATAAACGTAATATATATTTTGAGTCTTATGCCACAATGTGCAAGATAGTAGCTAAAAGAGCACCTGCGTTGCAGAAATTTGCTAAAGAACATGATTTTATAATATTTGTGAGTGGTAAAGAAAGCTCTAATGGAAAATATTTATATAATATAGCGAAAACTGCTAATCCTAATACGATTTTTGTTTCATTATTGACAGATATTGACGAAATAAATATTCCATCTGAGGTAAAATCTATAGGAATAAGTGGTGCTACTTCGACACCACTGAGTTTGCTAGAATTAATTAAAGAAAAATTAGAAAATAAACTAAGTAATTGAATTCTTAAGATTTAATATTAAAATAATACTCCTATTTTTTTAACATAAAAAAACATTTCCAATAATAAAATCTTTGTTTAGCTATCTAGTATAATAGATTATTAAATCTCACTCTCCACTTTGTCTAATTTTATTTTAATATCATTAGATTTTTTAAGCTTACAAAAAAGCCTTTTGTTGTTCATTTGTAAACAATTGCATTAATAATTTAATTATAAGATCTTTTATAAACATCCATTATATTTTAAATAAATCATTTAGATGAATTATATTTAAAATAAAATTTAAGAAATGTAATAATGAATCGGGATAGGGGGTTTGATAAGAAACAAATTATGTTATACTTAACAGTATGTTAATCATATCTTTGACTAACTATCTCTTTATACTTGTCCCACGCCCATCTGTCATGTGATGACAAGTTCAGTAGTCTACCAATGTCTGGATCTATCAACTCTTTTAAATATTTATTCATTATCACAAACCACATCAAGTAGCTCTGTAAGTACTTCGTAGCTACTCCGTGAAATCTACTCATCCACACCTTGAAATCACTTATTTTGCTTTCAACTATCTTGACACTGTATATACCTCGTTTCACTTGTTTTTTGTTTACTATCACTTTTTTACTTTGTAAACTTTTTACTGCTTTTCTGAACTCTTTCTTTGGTTTCACACATATCAGATTACTTTCCGATAATCTATTATTTAGCTCCTCTCTCAATTGCTCATTTTTCACTCTTTTTTCTCCAACTTGTTTAAAAAGTAAATTCCCTTCTCTGTCTGTTACGACTAATACTGCTACCTTGGGATGTTTTTTCTTTTTAGCTCGTTGATATTCTTCTTTGTTTTTATATTTCCTGCCTTTCTCTGAATAGTTCATTAGCAGCTCATCAGCTTCCACAATACCAGAGAAGCTTATTCCACCTTCTAATGCTCTAATAGCAGCTAATATTTTGTGTCGCCATTCAAAGCTTGTTTTCAGACAAATGCCAACTTCATCAGCACATGCTCGCAGACTTTTACCTTCAAGCATACATCTCATATAGTCGAGTATTAATGGATATTTTCGCATGCGATAGACAAAGGTGCGAGCAGTTTCACGAAAATTATAACCACAGGTTTTGCACTTGTAAACTTGTCTGCCATTTCTTTTACCAGCTTTGATGACATTTTCACTTCTGCAGTCTGGGCAGATAGCTGCGGTAGATTGGATTTTTACCTTTTGGTAATCTACTGCATTAGCATTGTTATTTACTAAATATTGATATCTG
>JAPXMM010000191.1:0-3325 GCA_033809015.1 Bacteroidales bacterium | reverse complement strand
TATTAATTTAAAAGTAAATTTTACCTGTTCACAAGGAACGAGAGCAGAGCCAAGCTACTTGAACTATGCCTAGAGACGACAAAAAATGTAGCGAAACTAAATTATTCAATTAGCAATTATTCAATTATCAATTATTTCTTATCTTTGTAGTAATAAAATTCTTTAAAAAAATGAAAATATTACTTATATACGTAATTTACATAATAAAGTTTCACTTTTTGCCCACTAATTTGAATATGTCATACAAATAAAATTATTTCGCATTTTTGTTAAATTTTTATTTATTTTTTCTTGGTTATTTCAAAATATATTTGTATAATTGCATATAATGTTTTGATATATTTTTGTGATGAGTTTTTTTGTAAAATACTATAATAATTTTCGGTTTAACAAACTTGCTAAATTTTCGTATTTAATTTTGTATTTAATAAAGCATCCACACACACACACAGAAATACTGCATTACAACTATATTTTACTTATTTCAATTTGGAAACTTTGTAAAAACGACTTCGAGCATTTGCCCTCGTGTAAAGTTTTTTTACAATTTAAAATCTAAGCGAGGGTATAAATAAAGCTGAGTATGGTCGGAATATGCCGAAAGAGACCAAAAGCCGAAGTAGGTAAAACTTTAAATACTAAAAATTATGAAAACACTTATTCAAAAAATCAAGTCAAACTTGAGTTTTATTTTTGCAAGTATTTTTTTAGTACATTGCTATGGTTTTGCTTTTTCACAAGCTAATAATTTATACTTAGACGAAAGCTTTGGAGAGCAAGGCAAAGTGGTCTTACCTGATGATATTCAGCATCTTAAAGAAATAGAATTTGACGAACAAGGTAATATTTTAGCTGCAGGATTTTCCACAAATAATTCTATTAAGCATTTGAAAATTTTAAAAATTTCTGAAAATGGCATTATAGACGAAAATTTTGCCGACAATGGTTATGTAGAAATTGAAGTTGACCCTTCTTGTGAAATTCGTCATCTCTACATAAAACCCGATAACACAATGTTTTTAGTCACAAGCAATATAATTGACTCAATAATTAAAATTAAGTCTTATTCTTTTAGTCAAAATGGAAATTTAGAGCAAGAAATAGACTGCATTCCTAGCTTTGAATTTGGTCTCGATACTTTTAATTTGAATGCTGCTTGTTTTAGAAACGAACATTTTCTTATTCCTGATAAAAACTATGTGTATAAGCTAAAATACTCAGGAGAAAGTTTTGCAAATTTTGGCGAAAATGGAAGAGCTAATGTTAGAGATAATTATGAACTATATATATATAAAGTATTAGAACAAGATTATACCAATTATATTGCTGTAGCTGGTATTATGAAATTACCTATGGATAATTATAATACTTTTGTAAGAAACTTTTTTGATAATGGGACATCAATGACAGATTATCCAACAACTTTTGCTATATATTCTCAAGGACTTATTGATGACTTAGGAAGATATGAAAAAGTTACTACTATGTTTAATATACCTGAGCATAAATTCGTTGTTGTTGGTGGTCCAAGTTTAATGGGCAATGTTTATAATACAGTTATGTTAAAGTTTTATGGACACCTTATGATGAATGTATATAATGGGATTGCTGAATTTCGTAATTTTGTTGCTTTAGATTTACCTGTAGCATTTTATGAAAACACTTTTTTTATTGGTGGTAAAAATGGAGAAATTGCAAATTTTGACTTTAACTTAATACTTAATGAAGGCTTTGCCAACGATGGAGTTTTTACTTTACCTGCCGATATTCGCTACCTTGATATTAAACTTCAAGGAACAGACAAACTTCTGTTAGCTGGCTATGACAACACATCGGGAACAGATAAGGCTGTGTTAGCTCGTTTTGGAATTAGTACAAATTCATCAGCAGATATACAAAGTGTTTCAAGTTCGATATCAATATATCCAAACCCATCAAATGGTATCTTCCAAATTGAAAGTCAAGTATTCTCTGTAGAGGTTTTTGATAATTTAGGTAGAGTAATCCTAAATCAAAATAATACAAATACAATAAACTTACAACAATTTGGTTCAGGCGTATATTATGCTAAAATACTAACTACAGCTAATGCTACAACTAATACAGTGAAATTAGTTGTGTATTAGTATATTATTTTAAATTAATATTTAACACTTAACAAAAAAACCTGTAGAATATAATTCTGCAGGTTTTTTTTATTAATTCAAAACTAAATTATTCAATTATCAATTATTTCTTATCTTTGTAGTAATAAAATTCTTTAAAAAAATGAAAATATTACTTATATACGCAAATTACAAAGAGCAAAGTTTCACTTCTGCTGTAAGGGATACTGTTGCATACACTTTTCATCAAAAAGGACACGAAGTTGTTATTCGCGATCTTTACGAAATAAAATTTAATCCTGTTCTAAGCAAAAAAGACTTAGAGTCTATTGAAAAAGAAATTTTTCCTGTTGACATAATGGACGAGCAAAAATTTATTCAATGGGCAGATTTTATTTGTTTTGTATATCCAATTTGGTGGTCGGGAATGCCTGCTATTTTAAAAGGATATATAGAAAGAGTATTTGTTCAAGGATACGGTTTTGATTTTATTGACGGAGAAATTATTCCAAAATTAAAAAACAAAAGAATAGCTATTTTCAATACTACAGGGCTTAACAATATTTACAAAGACCAAGCCTCGCTTGACGCACTAAATAAAATGACCGAAGAATGTATTTTTGGATTTAGTGGTATGAAAACTGTAGTACACAAATACTTTAAATCAATCAAAAAAGCAAGCAATAAAGAAAAAATAAAAAGTTTAGAAGAAGTAAAAAACGCTACTGAAGAACTTTTAGAAATGCTGTAGTAAAAATCGAATAAACATTAACTTGTTGATAAATTTTATTGAAAAATCCATATTTATACTTTCAAAATTACGAAATTTGAAAACGACATTTAGTTTTATTTTATGGACACAAAAAACATAAAAGAAAAAAATAATTTTTTACTTAAAACATTAAATTTTATTATCAAGCACAAGTATGTTGTTACCTTGGTTTTTTTTGCATTATGGGTAACATTTTTTGACACATATAATTTGATAGATAGATTTAAAAAGTTAAGAAAACTAAATGCTCTAAAAAAAGAAATAAAATATTACGAAGACGAAATTAGCTTATACACACGACAATACGAAGAATTATTTTCAAATAAAGATAATTTAGAAAAATTTGCAAGAGAAGAATATCAAATGTTAGAAGAAGACGAAGATTTATTTATAATAATAGATGATTAGTTTCTTTAATTAAATTCTGGATTTTTAGGAAATTTTTTCC
>JAPXMM010000190.1:0-3425 GCA_033809015.1 Bacteroidales bacterium | reverse complement strand
CATTCAAAGCTGGTTTTCAGACAAATGCCAACTTCATCAGCACAAGCTCGTAGACTTTTACCTTCTAGCATACATCTCATATAGTCGAGCATTAGTGGATATTTTCTCATTCGATAAACAAAGGTGCGAGCTGTTTCACGAAAATTATAACCGCAGGTTTTACACTTGTAAACTTGTCTACCATTTCTTTTACCAGCTTTGATGACATTTTCACTTCTGCAGTCGGGACAGATGGCTGCGGTGGATTGGATTTTTACTTTTTGATAATCTACTGCATTGGCATTGTTATTGACTAAATATTGATATAGCTGATCTAAAAAATCTCGCTTATGATCCTTGGGTAGAGCCAAATATTTATCAATGTTTTCTAATAATTCCTTCATAATTATAAAATTTGAGCAAAATTAATAAATATTATTGAAATAATAAACGTTTTGAAATATAACATAAAAATTGTTTACAGTATCCTCAGATCCTCTTCTTAACCCCTAAAATACTAATCGCCAGTGCTTATCAATAAACTATTTCCAACTTATACCCCTTCATCCTACCTATCTTGGCAGCTTTATTAACTTTTGCATTACCTATATTCTCAAAACTACAATTACAGACTGTTCCTATATAATCTAAATTTGTAATACAATTTTTATAATTGGCTCCATATTCAACTATTAACTCATTTAAAAAATTTATTGTTTCAAAAGCATAAAATGCGTATAAGGATGGAAAAGTGTTATATGTTTTTATAAATTCATTAATAAATTGATTAATTTCAAAATTGTTTTTGTCTATATAGCAATTATTAAACATTATATATGGAGATATTTTATTAAAAAAGTAAAAATCCAAATTATCAAAATATAACCACGAAGATGGACAGAAAAAATTCAGAAAATTCAAATTGGTAACAGATGTACCTAAATGTCTAACAATATTACCAGCTGTGGGTTCATTAATTGTTAAGGCTACTACTACTGTCGGACTAGTTAATTTAGTGGGTAGTGATGAAATGGTATTAGAAAAGATTACATTTTTAAAACCATATTTATTTATTAAAATATTTTTTAAATATTTAGCATTATATCTCTCTGTAGAATCTGAAGTATGATAAATATATATAGGCATTTCTGTTTTTATGTTTTTATAAATATATTCTGCTACCTTATCTAATTCTTCAGTGATATTTGATAAAAATTGCACTTCGGGTAAAATCGTATCTACATTTAATTTTTGCAAATAATGTATCCAAAGATATTTTTCAGAAATTAATGGTAATGTAAAAGGTAAAAATTCTTCATCTAATGGTCCTAGTACTATATCTACGTCTTGCCAATTAATTTTTGCAACATTTTTGTCAAATTCTTTTTTATTTTTCCCTTGTGGAATTGGTATTATATTAAAAGAAGTTACATAATCATTTTGCATATTTTCTAACAATAATAATGCTTCATAAAATTGAATATAGTCAAATCCACTAATGTAATTGACTGCAATATTAGAATTTGATGCCAGCATGTCAGGTGTAACTTCGTCTAAAGCAGGTACAAAAGCAGCAATGGTAACATCTAAGGGCATGCGTCCTTTTTTACACTTATCTACTGCTGTGTTTTCTTTTGGTTGTTTTATAATTAACTTTTGACCAGTTTTTACAAAATATGATGGTAGCTGATTCCATTTAACTATGCTATCTATAGAGGTATTAAAGTTTTTTGCGATGAAATATAAAGTTTCACCTTCTTTAACTTCATAATTTATAATATTTTTTGAACTATCAATTTTATTCTCTTGTATTTTCACTACAGGAGATGTAGTGTCTACCTTTTGGGGATTTATGCCTACTATTATAGTATCATTAATTTTTAATATGCCAGATGATAAAATTTTTGTATTCCAATTGCGTAAATCTTCTATATCTACATTATATTGATTACTAATACTATATAATGTTTCTTTAGGTTTCACAATATGATAAATAGTATCATATACAACTCTATTTTTAGCAATTTCTGATTTAGAGATAGGAATTTTTAACTTATCACCAGGTTTTATTTTTTCTTTAGCCCATTCATTATATGTATAAATATCATCTATACTTACTTTATATGTTTTAGCAATTGAATATATAGTTTGTCCTTGCTCTACAGTGTGAACATAAAATTTTATTCCTTTTTCTTCAATAATTTCATTGCTAATAGAAATTTGCTGTGCATTTAAAATGAAAACATTAAACACAAAGATAATAAATAAATAAATTGCTCGGCTGATATTTTTCATAATAATTAAAATAATTTTTTACAAATTTAATGAAATTATGTAAAATAATGAAAGTTATTAATTTATTATATCATTATATTAAAATTTTAATAAAAAAAGGAGGAATTTAAAATTTTAAATTCCTCCTTTTATAACAAATAAGTATATTAGAAACTAAGAAATGTCGTCAGAACTCATCAAGATATCCCAAGCAAAGGCTTTAATACCGACTTCTTCATTTAATTTATCTATTTTATTAATAGCAGTCATTACCTTATCTAGTTGATCATCTGGAATGACAGTTAAGATAGCTGAGTTGAGTTCTGGCCAGGTATGAGTACCCAATCTAGGATCTCCTACTTTACCTTTTCCTTTAACAGTATCTAGCATAGTATAAGCATTCACTCCTAAACGTTCTAAAAGATATTTTATTTGTTCAGCCACAGACTGATTATAAATTAAAAGTACAGCTTTCATGATTTATTATTTTTGTTGTTAAATAAAATTTTATCTACAAAACTAAATTGTTTTCTCATGCGCATCAATTCTTTTCTTCTACTACCCGATCGTATAAAAGTATAATAAGCTGTAGGCACTACTACTAAAGATAAAAGAGTGGAGAAAACAAGACCACCTATAACAGCTATACCAATAGGAGCCCACAATTCACTACCTTCTCCTGTACTAAGAGCCATAGGTAGCATACCTAAAAGAGTTGTACAAGCTGTCATTAAAATTGGACGAAGACGAGATCTACCTGCTTGTACGACCGCATCATGTAAACGCATTCCTCTATCACGAAGTAAATTAGTAAAGTCTACTAAAATAATACTATTCTTCACCGCAATACCTATTAACATGACACCACCTAACATAGCATTTACACTTAAGGTCTTTCCAGTTATCAATAATGCTAAGACAACCCCAGAAAGAGCAAAAGGAATAGCTAAAATAATGATTAAAGGCATTGTCAACGATTCAAATTGTGCTGCCATAGTAATATAAACAAGCAAAATAGAAACAAGTAATAGTATAACAAGATCTTTGAAAGAATCCATTTGATCTTCGTAACGGCCACCTACTTTCACATCAATGCCTCTAGGCAAATCGATTTTTTTAGAAACTTTTTGAATAGATGCCCCCAACTCACCTAAAGAAATATTTTCGGGTTT
>JAPXMM010000189.1:0-3456 GCA_033809015.1 Bacteroidales bacterium | reverse complement strand
ATATTTTCTAGCATGCCTGTTGGGTCAGTATAGCTCAATGGATTATTAAAGCCATACCTATATGGTGACCACCCAAGGGCGTTATCGCTCATCGGATCCACGCTCTGCCCAAAAATTAAATTTGAGTTATAATAATTTATTACAAATTTACATGTAAATTTTAATTTACAAAAAACGCATAAAAAAAAATTTTTTACAGAAAAATATATATGACTAATTTTATATTTTTTCAAACTTATATTACGCATAATCTCCTAAATTGCAAATTATAATAAATCAATTTTGATCTAAAATGTAAAAAACTCCTTTTTCTGTTTTTTGTTTAATAACTTTAAATTCTTTATTTTTAAAAATTCTATAATAATTATTATCGGGCAAATCAAAAAAAATTTCTTTATTTATAAAATCAGTTCGTGGAAATTTATATTCATGATAAACTATTTCGTTGTTTTCATTAACAAATATCATGTGTTCGCCAATATCTAAATAATATGGATAATCACGCCCTATTACGCTTTCTATAGTTTCTAAACTTGAATTTTCATTGAAAACATATAATTCCACCCATTCAAAACTGATAATATCATTCAAATCAATATAACAAGTATCTGCGAAACAATTTTTTTCTATATAATCACTAATCTTTTTTTCTAATTTACCTTTATTTTCTTGTTGACAACTAAACAACAAAATAAAAATAAAAAAATAAAATATTTTTTTCATTTTCTTTTAAAACTTTATTGTGGATTAGTTAAAATAATTCTTTTTAAATTTTCATTTTTATCTTGACTAATTTTATCTCTATTTAATTGTTCTTCTGATGTAAATCCATTAGGATTCAAATTATTAATAATGCTTTTTGCATATTGATATTGCTCTTGACTTAAAGTAGTTTGAGAAATTGAATAGCTAGTATTTGTTCCGTTATTATTAATATTTACTGTCCATAATCCTTTTTCTTTATAATAATCTAAAAGAAATAAAGATAATTCTTTCATATTAGAGTTTGGATTTGATTTTCCTATATAACGTCCAATCATATTATTTAATAAATCTACTATCTGATCAGCCTCAGATAATTTTGTAAAATTAGTTTTATAATTTTGTAAAGATATAGTATTTGGATTTGATTCATGAGCGTTACCAATCTGAATTGCTATATTTTCCCCATATAATGATGTAATTGCAGCTTGCCAAAGAGCATGCCTAAAAGCATTAACCTCAGATCCCTCTCTTTGAGCATTTTCATTTAATCCTATTCTAGTAGCAAATCTTACAGCATTCGTAGATATATTTGTAGCACCTGGTTTAACTGTGCCAATTTTTAAAGCAATTAATGGATATCGTAAACTAAATCCTATTGTTTTAGAAGTAACACTGGAATAATAATAATCAACCCAAGGTGGATTATCAGGAGCCATCCCATTAGGATCTATCAGCACTACTGGATTATCCGCACTATAAATATACGGACTTAGTCCAGGATACTTATCGCTCATCGGATCCACGCTCAGCCACACTGACAAATCTGAGTCATAGTATCTCGCTCCGAAATACGTATAGTTTGTTTCATTATCCAGCTCTTTGGCGGTGAACTTATACCTGCTGTCAAACTCGCTATTCCTCTGGCTAACGAATAGCTCGCCAAAAGGCAAATACTGCAAGTGCTGGCATACTGCACCCTCTCTGTCTGTCACAAAGGAGGCGGAGCCGAGGTGGTCGGTGTGATAGAAATATTGAAGTGCTATTTTCATTTAGTAAAATTAATGAATATTTTTGAAATAATTATATTTACTTTTTTTGTCAGCCACACAAAAAAAAGTAACAAAAAAAAGTCTCCGCGGGGGAAATGATTTGATAAAACTACGCAATCACCTCTTGGGGTTTACAAACTCGCAAGCTAAAGCTTGCTCGAACAGTGTAAACCCTTTTGCCCAGCCCGGCTTGCTTGTTTTATGACAAATCATTTCCCAATGCGGATTTACAAAACCTGATGGATGAGTTTTGTACTAACATAAAGTTTAGTTGGGAGATGAATAGCTAGCTAAAAGGGAGGTATTTGGATAATTATTTTCATAAAGTATATTAATGAATATTTTCATTTTTTCAATTTGTAACCTCCTGTGCTATCATCACAATTAATAATACCAGTTGAAACAGAACTTGTATTAATCGTTTTTATTATTCCATCATCAGTTATTTGATAGGTAGTTGTCCAATATTCGCATTGCAAATCTCGATAATAGTGGTCTATCTTAGGTTCGGTGATTTTTATTTGTAGTACTGTGATACTATCTTTAGTAATCTTTAAACTGCTCTTCCATCTATCATTGTCTTTTGTCAAAGATTTACGTGAAATGATTTCACCTTTATTATTGTAAGTAATTAGAAGCGTTTCGCCTAAATCAAAATCCCATTCAGAGTCTCCTTCATATTGCAATTTTGATACAAGTACTGTTATAAAATTACTATTTAAATCAAGTTTTACGCCATAGTCATACCTGAAATAACCGCCATCTGGATTACAAAACCCATTTGTACAAATATATTTAGCAACTATGTTCTCCGGAATAGACTTTGTTGTCTTTATCCGGAAAAAAGAATCATACGCTTGACAAAAAACTGTAGAAGAAGACTGCCTATCATCAATCAATAGAGGTATTTCACCTTGACCAAAATTATTCAAATATATTCTAAAATCTGGGTCCTGTGCATTGCAATTAATAATAAAAATGCAACAAAACAATATGCTTATAAATGTTTTCATTCTCTGTTTGTTCTTACTGTTGTTACTGTATATGGAATATTCGAAGCAGTTCCTCCAAGATAATATCCTATAATTTTATTATTATTTATTTGTAGAATATTTAATGAAGAAGTACCGTTTGCACTATTACTGGTACGGGGATCAAAGAAATTATAAGTAGTTGATGTCACTTTACCATGATCTAATGTTTCAGTTTTACTTGATATTACAATAAAGTGGTCTGTCATACCATCTCCATTTGGGGGTATATTATTGACTTGTATTAGTTTATAATCAACCCCCACTAAAATTGGATTTCCACTTTCGAGTGCATTATCTATTGCATTTATCCCTCTTGTTGCATTAGCATTTGCAGTAGTTGCTACTCCATTAGCATCAGCATTTACTATGTTAATTCTTGGACCATTAGAATTCACTCCTTCTTTTGATAACATCTGATCACATGCAATCTTACAACCTGTACTACTACTTTGAGAAACAAAGTTACTCTTATCCATTCCTATAAAGGTCATAGATGTAACCTCATTTTGAGTATAATTATATATGACATTGCCTTGTCTTATACTATATGTTGCTCCAATATTTCTATATCTTACTCCGTCTATTTCTATGAAACTCTCACTACCCTCATGCCAAAATGTAGCCCCAGTCTCATCATCACGATACCAATCATCTAGCATCCCCCTCGG
>JAPXMM010000188.1:0-3495 GCA_033809015.1 Bacteroidales bacterium | reverse complement strand
TAATCTACTGCGTTTGCTTCATTTTGTAGTAGGAAATCGTAGAGATTATCAAAAAAGGCTTTGGAGTCTTCCTTACTCATAGCCAGATGCTGATTAATGTTATCTACTAAAGTCTTCATAAATATTGATTTTTTGGCAAATATATATAATAAATTTTATATGATATTAATATCATTAATTGTTTTAAACATTTAAAAATCTACTACCCTACCCTTCGCATAAATAACTTCTATTAATAATCTATTGTTCCCCATTTTCTTATTCTTCTATTTCTAATATTTTTAATTTTTTATTATAATCTTAAAAATATTGAGTATTTTTGCCATCACAAGTTTAATAAAATACAAAATGATATGAAAAAATTATTTGTTTTATTCATTGCAGTAGTAATATCAGTATTATCGCTAACTGCTCAAGTAGAAACGGAACCTAAAAAGGAAGGATTTCAATTTACAATTATCAAAGAAAATCCCGCAACTTCTGTAAAGGATCAATATAAATCTGGCACTTGTTGGGCATTTTCTACATTAAGTTTTTTAGAAAGTGAATTATTGCGTACTGGCAAAGGAGAATATGATTTATCTGAGGCATTTATTGTCAGAAATGCATATATAGAGAAGGCAATCAGATATGTGCGTTTTCAGGGAAAAACCAACTTCAGTGCTGGTGGCGGTTTTAGAGACATTTCATATATTATTAAAAAATATGGTATTGTCCCTGAGTTAGTATATACTGGATTAAATTATGGTACAGATAAGCATGTACATGGTGAGTTAGATGCAGTACTCACAGCTTATCTAGATGAAATTATTAAAAATCCTAATAAAGAGTTATCTACTGCTTGGCTTAATGGTTATATAAGCATATTAGATGCATATTTAGGGAAAGTCCCAGAAAAATTCACTTATAATGGTAAAGAATATACTCCTATTACTTTTGCTCAATCTCTTGGATTAAATATGGATGATTATGTAGAAATAACTTCTTTTAATCATCATCCTTTTTATGAGCAGTTTGAGCTAGAAATACCTGATAATTGGCTTCATGAAAAAGTTTATAATGTTCCTTTAAATGACGTGATGCAAATCATTGATTATGCTATAAATAATGGCTATACTGTGGCATGGGGTAGTGATGTTTCAGAAAAAGGCTTTAAATGGTCTAAAGGTATAGCTGTAGTTCCTGATGAAACTCTACCTGATCTCACTGGTACTGAAAAAGAACGTTGGGAAAAGCTCACAGAAGCAGAGAAGCAAAAGCAAATCTATACTCTTGATGCACCAGTTAAAGAAAAAGTAATAACTCAAGAGCTGAGACAAACAGCTTTCGATAATTATTCTACTACTGATGATCATGGAATGCATATTACTGGCATTGCTAAAGATCAAAATGGAAATATTTATTATAAAGTTAAAAATAGCTGGAATGTTATGGGCCCATATGATGGATATTTCTTTGCTTCTAAACCTTTTGTAGAGTATAAAACTACTGGTATAATGGTAAATGTAAATAGTATCCCTAAAGATATTAGAAAAAAATTAGGATTATAAAATTGATGAATTTTTAAGGTGTCATTTTTTATAAAATATTTTATAAAGATGACACCTTATTATTTTTATAATTATATCAACTATACACTAAAATGTCGAATGTAAAGAGTACATCAGGAGAAAAAACTTTTATAAAGTCTTTATTTCAATTTTCTATTGGTCAATGGATTGCAGCTATTATTACCTTCATTACTACTCCTATAACTACATGGCTTATTATACCTGATGAATTTGGTAAAGCTGCAATGTTTACTCTTGCATTTAATTTGATATTAAATATTGTTTTACTCGGTGCTGATCAAAGTTTTGCAAGATTTTTTTATGAACGCCCCGAAAATAAACGTAGTAATTTACTCTGGGAATCATTACTACCTAGTCTAAGTATAGGTATTTTGACTTTTATAATTATTGGAATTTTTTGGCAAGAATTGTCTATATTGCTTTTTGGTGATGCTAACCATTTTACTCCAATATTATTATTAGATATTACCGTTTTTATTGCTATAATTGAAAGATATGCTCTTTTACTAGTTAGGATGAAGCAAAAAGGCAAAGCTTATTCTATTATAAAAGTTATTAATAGTTTAGCAAATGCTGTTTTTACAATTTTATATGCATTATTAATAGACAAAACTTTCTATGCTGTCATTATAGGTTTATTCTTTTCGCATTTATGTTCTGCCACTGTCGCTATTATTTATGAGAAAAAAATTTGGCGAACTAAAACACATATTGACAAAAAAAATATCAAAGCTATTATTAAATATGGCTTGCCTTTTGTCCCTACTTTTTTAGTTCTTTGGATTTTTCAATCTATAGATAGGATAGCTATTAGGAATTATTGTGATTTCGCAGAGGTAGGCTTATATGCGGCAGCATTTAAAATTGTAGCTGTTATGAGCCTTTTACAGAATAGTTTTACGAATTATTGGGTACCTTTCTCTTATGAAAGTTATGAAAAAAATCCTAATAATACTGGTATTTTTGAAAAAGTTTCTTTATTTGTTTCTGCTATTATGTTCATAAGTGGCATTGTAATAGTAATTTTCAAAGATTTGATTTTCCTTTTATTAGAAAGTTCATATAGATCTGCTGCAGGATTAACATCTTTTCTTTTATTAATGCCTATTATAGATTCAGTATCTTATGTTACTACTGTTGGTATTAACTTTAAAAAGAAAACATATTTATATATTATTAGAGCTACTATTGCTGCTATAATCAATGTAGTGGGAAATATATTTTTAGTTCCTAAATATGGTGCTGAAGGTGCAGCATTATCTACAGCTGTTTCTTATGTAGTTTACTTCTTTATTGGTACATATTTTTCTCAAAAATTATATCCAGTTAATTATCATCTTAGTAAATTTTATATTTCTACATTTATTTTTCTATTAGTTTCTTTTATTAATACTTTCATACCGATATTATATTTGCAGGTTATAAGTGCATTCGTTGGTTTAGTGATTATTTTCTATCTTTATAAAGATCAGATTTTTTATTTGTTAAATATCACAAAAGATGGAGTTGATAAAATTAGAAAAACAAAAAAAAATAATGACAAAATATTTTAGTTGACAGAATATCATTATAGTAACAATCTTTTTTAACTAAAATAAAATATTAGTTAAATTAAAAAATTTTTTTTAATAATTTGTTTCAACAAAAATGTTCAAAGGTATTTTATTAATTTAAGGTCATAAATTTTAAATATTGAGATAAAGAGTAGGGGAAAAGAGTAAGTATGAAAAGCTAACAAATATTTATGTTAGCCTTTCCCTATGCTTGAATTTCAACCTCACATACACATACCACGCTTCCCAGTCTGACGCTGCTAAATTCAACATCCTACCTATATCTTCTATCACTCTATTCAATAAATATTTGTGCTTCACCACGTACCACATTATGTAGCTCTGCAAATACTTAGTAGCCACTCCTCTAA
>JAPXMM010000187.1:0-3539 GCA_033809015.1 Bacteroidales bacterium | reverse complement strand
AAAAAGCAACAACATTGTTAGTTAAGATATTTTATAAATAGGGTTGTTATGAAAATAGAAAAAATAATTCTGGAAAACTTTAGAGCGTTTCAAGATAAGCAAGAAATTAGTTTTAACAATTTTACTACATTTATTGGCAAAAATGACCAAGGTAAATCATCAGTTCTTGAAGCTCTTGATATTTTCATTAATGATGGGAAAGGAGCTGTTAAAATTGAAGCTGATGATTTAAATGTAACTGCTAAAAATAATGGAATAGATGAATTCAGGATAGGTATTGTTTTTACAGATATCACAGAACAAGTTACTATAGATTCAACAAATCCGACAAACCTTAAGGAAGAATACTTGTTAAATAAAGACGGTAAATTAGAAGTTTGGAAAACTTATAAAAATGGCAAATTAAAACAGACAAGTATAAAATGCAATCATCCTGCTAATGATGAAGATTTAAAAAATTTGCTAAGAAAAAAAAATAACGATTTAAAGAAAATTGTTGATGATAAAAAACTCTATTGTAAAGATAATCGAAAATCAGCATTATTAAGAAAAGCAATAAGAGATTCTTATGGAAATACCTTGCAACTAGATGAAATTGAGATAATAGTTGATGCTGAAGATGCGAAAAAGATTTGGGAGCAATTAATCAATTACCTTCCAGTATATGCTTTATTTCATTCAGACCGAAAAAACCAAGATTTAGATTCTGAAGTTCAAGATCCACTAAAATTTGCAATTGAACAAATATTTAAAAGAGATGATATTCAAAAAAAACTCAGTGAAATTGCACAAAATATTGAAAATGAAATTAAAAGTATCGCAGAAAGTACCATATCAAAGTTTAAGGACATTGCTAAACAAGATGCTGAAGTTAAACCTAATATTCCAGAAGTATCTACCCTTAAATGGAAAGATGTTTATAAAAATATTGGGTTTAATACTGATAATGAAGTACCATTAAATAAAAGAGGAAGTGGTTTCAGAAGATTAATGCTTTTAAGTTTCTTTTTGGCAGAAGTAGAAAAACAAAAAAATGATACTAAAGTTAATACAATTTATGCAATAGAAGAGCCAGAGACATCCCTTCATCCTGATTTACAAAAAATACTTTTAAAAAGTTTATTGGATTTAGCTGAAAAAGATAATTACCAAATTTTAATAACAACTCATAGTCCTCAATTCATTAGATTGTTGCCTAATTCTACCATTCGATATGTAGAACGTGGAAATGTAGAAAACTTTAATGAAAATGTTCTTGATAAAATAATTAAAAACCTTGGCGTATTACCAAATGTTGGTAAAGTAATTTGGTGTGTTGAAGGCAAAAATGATGAACAATTTCTAAAAAATATAAATCAAAATATTCCTGAACTAAAAAAAATTGTAGATATTGAAGAAAAAATAAAGTCAGGGTTATTTGCTTTTAATCTTATGAATGGGTCAAATTGTGGGGATTATATTGATAGATATATCACAAAAAATACAAATGCAATAGAATTTCACCTCTATGATAAAGATAAAAATGAAAAATATAAATCAGAAATAGAGCGAGTCAAAAAAAGAGGAGATGGATCTAACGGGATACTCACCCAAAAAAGAGAAATTGAAAATTATATTCCTAAAAAATTGATCGAGGAAGAATTTAACATTTCTTTTAGTGATATCAAAGATTGGGATAATGAAAATATAATAGAAAAAATTATTGAAAGAACCAAAAAAAACATGAAAGTAAATGATATTAAATCTATTCTAAACGGGAAACTATCTCAAAAAATAACTAAAAGTGACTTAGAAGGTTTAAATGCTTGGGAAGAAGTTGAAGGTTGGTTTGTAACTATTTCTGAATTTTTAAATAAATGCACAGATAAAGAGAAAAAGAATGAATAAATCAACTCAATATCAGGGGTACCCAAAAGGCGAGATAGTTATCTATAAATCTCCAGCAGGACCAGAAATTCAGGTTAAATTGGAAATGGATACGGTTTGGCTTGATGCGCATTTAATCGCACAACTTTTTGATGTTAATCGTCCTGCCATAGTAAAACATATTAATAATATTTACAAAACAGGAGAATTAGATAAAAAATCAACCTGTTCCATTTTGGAACAGGTTGCTACTGATGGGAAAATCAATGATGATGAGGTAGAATTTGAAGATGAAACAAAAATTGATACAAAAGATTTAGATTATAAATTAATAAAACCATTAATTTGGTGGGAGTGAATATGAAAGTAACAAACATAAATATCAACATCTTAAAAGAAATTATACAGAGAATTTCTGAACGTGAAAAAGAGACACAATTGAAAAAGAAATTCCCAAAATATGATAAATGGTTAGAAGGGAAAGATTATCCAACGGCGTAAACTATGCCATTTACATATTTTCTTTTTGAATTAGGCGTTTAGGTAATAAAGTTTTTATCAACATTTTGTATTAAAAGAAAACCTTTACAATAATTAGTAAGCTCTAGCAATACCGCATTGGGAAATGATTTGTAATAAAACAAGCAAGCCGTGTTGGATAGAAGGGTTTACACTGTTTGAGCAAGCTAAAGCTTGCGAGTTTGTAAACCCCAAGAGGTGATTGCGTAGTTTTATCAAATCATTTCCCCAGCGGAGACTTTTCTTTTGTTACTTTTCTTTGTGTGGTTGACAAAGAAAAGTAAATTAAGTAGAAATTTATTTAAAAATCAATTATACTCATAAGAAATATAGATGTTACCGTGAATGAACCAATAATAATTTAGTTATTATCTAAACGCCTATTTCAATTTTCTTTAATATTTTTCTGGAAGATCCGTTGTAGATAAATAACGTTCTTTTTCTTCACTTTCCTATTCATACTAGATTATAATACATCAGCTTTTGCCATAAAATCTCCGCATGTTTCCTATTAGACTCAAAGGTCCATCCAGCAATGTGTGGAGTCAAAATAATTTTAGGATTATCTAAAACCTGTTTAAGAGTTTCATTAGGATTAGCTAATGCATACTCAATATTTTCGAAAGAATAATCCTCATATTCTAATACATCTAGGCAGGCTCCAAGCACTTTACCATTTGCTATAGCATTTAATAATGAACTAGTTTCTAGCACTTGCCCTCTACTGGTATTGATAAACCATATTGGTTTGGATAACTTAGAAAAAAAATTGTCGTTTACCATATATGTAGTTTCGCTAGTAAGTGGTACATGCATACTTATAATATCAGATCGAGTAAGCAACTCATCGAGAGAAACTTCTTCTACTAAATTATTACTAAAATCATGTTTATATTTATCATAAGCTATGACTTGCATATTAAAGCCCTGTAATCTCTCGGCCACAGCAGATCCTACATTTCCATATCCGATAATACCAAAGGTTTTGCCATCCAGTTCACAACCTCTATTTGCCTCGCGTCTCCATAAACCATTATGTATTTCTAAGTGTGCTTTTAAAATATTATTCATTAATGATAAAAGCATACCTATTGCATGTTCAGCTACAGCTATTCTATTTCCCTCAGGAGAATTGATACAAACAATGCCTTTCT
>JAPXMM010000186.1:0-3568 GCA_033809015.1 Bacteroidales bacterium | reverse complement strand
GGGAGTAATAAACTATCGATTTTGCAGTTTCTCTGAATCTGTAACCACAACTTTTGCATTTATATACTTGTCTGCCATCACTCACACCAGCTTTAGTTACATATTCGCAATCACATCTGGGACAAATGGGAGCAGTAGATAAAATCTTTATTCTCTGATAGTCTAATGCTGTTAATCTATTCTCATTGAGGAATTGGTAGAGATTATCTAGGAATTCACGCTTGCCCTCTTTTGTCAGAGCCAGCATCTTTTCTATGTTTTCAGCTGTATATTTCATAATTTAAATTTTTTACAAAAATAACAAATATATTTAACATGAAAAGTTAAACATAATTAGAATAACATAAAACAGAACACTTAAGTATTCTGTTTTATGTTATTCACTATCTTGGTTATCGCATGACTTTGCCACTAAATCACCAGCATTATGTTCTATTTTTAATTCTAATTGACTTGCATTCTCTTTATAGTCAAATATTACCTTATAATTTTCAGCTAGAGTTCTTTTTATTATTTCCTCTGCTAAAGGATCTTCTATATATTTCTGTATTGCTCGATTCAATGGTCTAGCTCCAAATGCTGGATCCCATCCTCTTTCAATAATAAAATCTTTAGCTGCATTTGTTATTTCAAATCCGATCTTCATATTTTGTAATCTGTCTATTAAGCCTTTTAGTTCTATATCTATAATTTTGTAGATATCTACTTTTTGCAAATTTTTAAATATTACTACCTCATCTATTCTATTTAGAAATTCTGGTGAAAAAGCTTTTTTTAGTGCATTTTCTAATACACTTTTTGAGTAATCATCATCAATAGTTTTATTTGTTGGGTTAAAGCCTATACCTTTACCAAAATCTCTTAATTGTCGAGTACCAATATTTGAAGTCATTATTATTAATGTATTTTTAAAATCTACTCTTCTGCCCATGCTATCTGTTAGATGGCCTTCATCAAAGACTTGTAATAGCAGATTAAAAACATCTGGATGTGCTTTCTCTATTTCATCGAGTAATACTACACTATAAGGCTTTCTTCTTATTTTTTCAGTTAATTGTCCGCCTTCTTCATATCCTACATAGCCTGGAGGTGCTCCTATCAATCTGGAAACGCTAAATTTTTCCATATATTCACTCATGTCTATTCTTACTAAGGCATCTTCAGAGTCAAATAAATATTTAGATAGTATTTTAGCAGTATAAGTTTTACCAACTCCAGTAGGGCCTAAGAAAAAGAATGAACCTATTGGTTTATTAGGATCTTTAAGTCCAGCTCTATTACGTCTAATTGCTTTAACAATGGTATCTATGGCTTCATCTTGTCCAATGACAACTTTTTTAAGTTCATCAGCCATAGATATCAATCGTTCGCTTTCACTTTGAGCTATTCTAGCCACAGGTATACCTGTCATCATAGCTACTACTTCTGCTATATTATCTTCTGTAACTATCTCTCTATGTTGGGCAGCTTCTTGCTCCCATTTCAATCTCTCTTCTTCTAAAATTTTTTGTAATTCTTTTTCTTGATCTCTAAATTTAGCTGCTATCTCGTATTTTTGTTGTGATATAGCTTTTAGTTTATTTTGTTGAGCTTCTTCTATACTTTTTTCAATTTTTAAAATACTCTCAGGGACTTTAATATTTTTAATATGTACTCTAGCACCAGCTTCATCCATGACGTCAATAGCTTTATCTGGTAAAGCTCTATCTGTCATATATCTATCAGTCAAGTATACACATGCTTCTATAGCTTTATCATCATATTTTACTAAATGATGATCTTCATATCTTTCTTTGATTTTATGTAATATCTCTACTGTTTCTTCTGGGTTAGTAGGATCTACTAATATTTTTTGAAATCTACGTTCTAGAGCACCGTCTTTTTCTATATATTGTCTGTATTCGTCTAAAGTCGTAGCACCGATACATTGTATATCGCCTCTTGCTAAAGCTGGTTTAAACATATTTGAGGCATCCATTGATCCTGATGCACTTCCAGCTCCTACTATGGTATGCAATTCATCTATAAATAATATTACATCTGGATTTTTTTCTAATTCATTAAGTAGTGCTTTTACTCTTTCTTCAAATTGTCCTCTATATTTAGTGCCTGCCACTAAAGCAGCTAAATCGAGAGCTACCACACGTTTATTATATAGAGTACGTGGAATTTTTTTCTGAGCTATACGAATAGCCAATCCTTCTACTATAGCACTTTTACCTACACCAGGTTCACCTATTAATACAGGGTTATTCTTTTTTCTACGGCTAAGGATTTGTACTACTCTTTCCATTTCTTTTTCTCTACCAATGATAGGATCTAGCTTGTTATCTATAGCCATTTGTGTCAGATCTCTACCAAAGCTATCTAATATTGGGGTTTTAGATCTTTGTTCTTTTCCTGTTTGAGCGAAACGTCTTGAGGTACCACCATATAATTCATCTTCATTATCTTCGTCTTCATCATCATCTTCTAACCTAAATGAAAAATTAGTACTCTCATCACTTTTATTTTTTAAATTTGAAGTGATGTATTGTTTCACATCAGTATAGTTCATACCTTGTTGTTTCAAGTAATCTCCTACAATGTTGTCTTTATATTTTAGGAATGATAATAATAGATGTTCTGTGTCTGCTCTTTCAGCACCAAGTGCTCTCGCCTCTAAGTATGAAATTTTTAGTAGCTGCTCTGCTTTAGATTCGAATGGTATTTCATTAATGTAATTAATATCACCTACAATACAATCGAAATTAAACAGTTGACCTTCACTTTTTTGTGATTGTATTATATCATAGAAATGCAGTCTAGCATCTGTAGGGTCAACGTTAAATTTTCTAATTATTTCAATAGCATCATTTTGGGGTTCCATCATTAATCCTAAAAATAAATGTACATCATCTATAAATGGGAATCCAGATTTTATAGCTTCTTCAGTAGCTTTTTTTAACACATTCTTTATTTGAATAGTGTAATTTGCTTCCATTTTTATTTTTCTCCTTTTTTTATTTTATACAAAAATAACATTTTTTTTAATATTTATCTTTTTCTCAAAAAAAATACCATTATAATTATTAGATTTTTTCTGTAATTTATATGTTATTTTGTCAGTTTTATTTTTATAAAGCAAATCAAATAGTTGTAACTGATTATTCAATATTTATGTATTACTTATTCATTTTTTTATCTAAAATTTATATGGATTATTTTATCAAATTAGTCTAAAAAATTTATTTTATGTATTTTAATTTATTTAGATAATAATTAACAAATTTATTATTTTTGCAAATCTTTTTAAAATAAAAACTATGAAAGAGAGTAATTTACAAAATTTTGTTAGTCAATATACTGAACCACAAAAGGTGCAAGCAGAGGGTTTATATCCTTATTTTAGAGTATTAAAAAGTGGACAATATCCTGTTGTAAATTATGATGGCAAACAACTATTAATGTTCGGATCTAATAGCTATTTAGGATTAACAAATCATCCACAGATAAAAGAAGCTGCTAAAAAGGCTATCGATAAATATGGTACTGGCACAGCTGGCTCTAGATTTTTAAATGGTACAAT
>JAPXMM010000185.1:0-3592 GCA_033809015.1 Bacteroidales bacterium | reverse complement strand
ATATATCAGATATAGGAACTCCACTAAGTCCTAAATTGGAAAATTCTGCCTCATAAGTATCTGTTCTATAATTTAACCTTACTGATACTTTATCTATAACAGTATAACTTCCAGTTTCTCTAAGCTTAGATATTATTTTTTGTGCTTCATCAGGTCTAACATAATTTCTAGATAAAATATTTTTTACATTTTGGACTCCTTGTTCAATTATTTTTTCATCTTGAGAAGAACAATACATACCTAGCAAATATTCCAGCACGTACACTGGAACATTTGCACCTTCTTTGATTCTTTTTGTTAGATCTTTTCTCACAACTTTACCAGGGAAATAAGTCAAAAGTTTATTGTTTAACTCATCTCTATCGAACAAATTAGGCATCTAACTCCCCCTTATATATCAAAACCAAAATCATCTGCAAAAGCTATATCTATAATAACTTGTTGTCTGTAAATTTCTATTCCTGTTTCTGCATCAGTAATTGTAAAATAATATTTCTCATCTTGAGTATATTTTTTATTTCTAAGTCTAAAATTTAATTTAAAAATTCTATCTATAGACTCTTTTGATCTGCTTTTAGCAACATAAATCTCCTCATTGGATATAAGTTCTCCATCTTCATTTTCAAACCTAATTTTGTAGGTAGCAGGTTTTATAGTATCTGAAACTGGTTCTTGTTGAACAAAATCTAAACTTAATAGTAAATTAGTTATCTTTGATAACATACTTATGAGGGATATTTTAACCTTCTCTGTTTCTACAGCACCTATAATAGTTTTCACTTCAATTACAGGAACTATAATCTCCTGGGGTGAACTTCCACCATGAACAAAATTTTGTCCCCCACCTTGAACTTTAAAAACATCAGAAGATATAGGTGTAATAATAGCTCTTTCATCATAATTCCCTAAAACATCAGATACCATCATGCTTTTCGTACCTAATATATCATAAGGTTTTTCTGAAATTATAAATCTTCTATTAGCTTTATCATTTTGTTCAAAAAACCTATTTATTTTATCTGACTCTTTGTTTTTACTTCTAGTATAAATAAATCCATGATCTGCTGTAACTATAAATCTAGTTGCCGAAATATTATTGGTAAGTTTTCTTATAATATCTTTTATTTCATCCATAGCCTCATTACAAGCATCAAAAACTTCATCTTCGGAGCTATGGGCTCTTGCATCTATTTTATTATGATAAATATATATTATTTCTTTTCCACTAAAAAAATCTCTCATTTCTTGTTTTGTCATCTTTATCAATTCATCATATTGTATACTATCACTATTAGGATTTTTAGATTGCAATATAGCATTTCTTTCAATTATATTGCTAGTAGGCTTTCCGTCCACAAAAACTTCATAATTATCAGCAATATCAATATGTTTATTTGGCAAAAGTGCTGCCATTCCTAAACTAGTGTAACTTGGCAATACCCCAATTTGAGGTTCTATATTAGCTTCAGTTTTTTCATCAAATTTAAATCTTTCTACTAATTCTTTTCCAATTTCATATCTAAATGCATCAGATATTATTACAATAATTCTTCCACTATTTCCTGCTACATAATTTTTATAAAAATCCTTTTGAAGTTTATACTTTCTTCTTAAAATATTGTAATCTAGTTTATTGCTAAATTCTTTTGAAATTACATCTAAATATTTATTAATGTATATATTCTCAACTAGAATCTCCAATTCTTCAAGTATACTGCTATTTTTAACTTTATCTAAATGATAATAGAATTTCCTGTAATAAGTGTCCATTTTATAATATTTATTGTCATATTCCTCTACCAAATCTATTATATTCTCTTTAGGCTTAAAATCTTTATTTAATATTAAATAATAAGCATTTATTAAAACATCATATTTATCACTATATAAATCTTTAAAGTGTTTAAACTTCCTGCTTTTACATATATCAACCAAAGACAAATTATTGACTTTTATATTTAGATTTTCATCTAACAATCTATCTAAAATCCAAGTTATTATTATTTCATCAATCCCTTGAAATACATCCATATTTATTAATGATTCTATTTCATAATTCTTAAAAATTTTATTTCCATCTATAGCCATATATACTTCATCGGAAATTTTTCTAAAGTTATCTTTATATATATTGCTGTTCATCATCTGATCTATAAAAGCCATAACAGTACCTGGCTTATCCAATATATACTTATTTAAATTTGAAGGTAATTTAGTATTCATTTGATTTTCTGCATAGGTTAATAGTAAACTTATAGAAAGTTTCATAAGATTTGGTTCTTCATCTATATAGGAAAAATTATTTTTACAATATTTCCAAAAAGCTTCTTCCAATCCAAATTTAGAAAACTCCTTCATGTATTTATTATCTGATAAACCTTCAGATAATACAATCCTTACAACCTCTTCAAAATTTGCTACCTTTGATTTAACTAATGTAGATAACAAAGCTATTTCTATACTTTCCTCATTGTATTCATCTACTTCTAATTCATAAAATCTATTGGTCCTATCTTTAGCATTAAAAAATTTTATATATTTCTCTATTACAGGTTTATATACTACATCTATACCTAAATCTGCCATTATAAGGGAAGCTCTATCTGCAAAAAACTCTTTTGAATAAATAATCGTATCAGCTAAATGATTATCTCTATTATTTGGTTTTTTAAAAGGAGCATATATAAGATAGTTACTTTCAGTATCTTGCCTCTCTAATAGCACTTTAGTTTTAAATAAGTTCCTTGGAGTTAAATAATGTATCTTGGCATTTTTAAGATTTAAATTTTTTATATCATCTACAAATTCTTGTTTTTCATCATACCAAAATATAATAACTCTATCTTTTTCATCGAATTCATTATTCAGTTTGTCTTCAATTTGTTTTAAATTTAGTTCTGCCACTTTATTCACTCCTTAAATTTTAGCAAGTATTTCATATTTATTTCCTTCATTGTCGGTTTGTACTTTGTCATAGTTTACTTTTACACCATCGTCTAGATCTATAGCTATTCTTGATAAGGCTATGTGTCCTATCTTTTCATCATATTCTTTGCATTCTTTAAGCTGTTTTATGATCTTTTCTAGTTCTTTTTCTAGTTTAGACTTTTCTTTTGCATTTTTAGTGTTTGCTATGTCATTCTCTAAAAACTTTATTTTATTTTCATAAACTCTTTGTACTTTGTGTAAATAATCTATTCTAACTTTTCCAGTGGTATCTTCATTGTATCTATGCATATAGATTAGTGCTTTAAAGCCATTTTGACTATTTCTTTTTGTCTTGCCTGCAGAGCTGTCATATAACCAATATATTGGTCTATTTTTATATGTCTTTACATGATCCTTGTAAAAGTCATTTATAAAGTAATTTCTTATTTTTTCTCTAGGTGTTCCATTACCTTTTAAAGAATCTGCTATAAATTCAAGATTTTCTTCTAAATTTTCTTCTCCAAAACTTACCTTGACAAATTCTATAAATCTATTTACTAAATCATCTTCAAAATATTCTTCATCTGTTATTAATGCTATATTATCTTCTACTGGTTTGAATTTTTTATATCTATTTATGTCAAATTCTCCACCAGCATATACT
>JAPXMM010000184.1:0-3654 GCA_033809015.1 Bacteroidales bacterium | reverse complement strand
TGAACTATTCAGAGAAAGGCAGGAAATATAAAAACAAAGAAGAATATCAACGAGCTAAAAAGAAGAAACACCCCAAGGTAGCAGTACTAGTCGTAACAGACAGAGAAGGTAATTTACTTTTTAAACAGGTTGGAGAGAAAAAAGTAAAAAATGAGCAATTGAGAGAAGAGCTAAAGAATAGATTGTCAGAAAGTAATCTGATATGTGTAAAACCAAAGAAAGAGTTCAGAAAAGGAGTAAAAAGTTTACAAAGTAAAAAAGTAATAGTAAACAAAAAACAGATTAAGCGAGGGATTTATAGTGTAAAGATAGTTGAGAGTAAAATAAGTGATTTCAAGACGTGGTTGAGTAGATTCCATGGAGTAGCTACTAAGTACTTGCAGAGCTATCTGATGTGGTTTGTGATAATGAATAAGTACCTAAAAGAATTGATAGATCCTGATATTGGGCGACTATTGAACTTGTCATCGCACGACAGATGGGCGTGGGACAAGTATAGAGAGATAGTTAGTCAAAGATATGAATAACATACTGTTAAGTATAACATAAATTTGATACCTTCTATCCCCCCCTCCCTTCTTTACCATTATTTTATCAGTTTAAATCAAAGTCCCATTTCTACTAATTGAATATATCCGAAAATAACCTCTCTATGAATTCTCGTACCGCTCCAGTACCACCATTTTTATATAAATGAATTTTGGAATTATCTTTTACTATTGATACTGCATTTTGTGGGCATACAGATAATCCTACATTCTCTAGAACTACTAAATCATTTACATCATCACCTATATATGCTACATCTTGAGGATTTATGCCATTTTCTCCAGCAAACATCTTTAATTTTTCCCATTTAGATTCTTTACCGACATAAAACAATGGTATTTTCAGCATCCTTGCTCTATATGATATTATTTCGTCTCTCAATCCAGAGCTTAGTAATATTACCGTTATTCCTTTTTTTATAGCAAATTGTATTGCTATTCCATCCTGTGCATTAAATTTTTTTATCTCATCTTCACTAGTAGTTATATACAATCCTGCATCTGTTAAAACTCCATCTACATCTAATGCTAATATTTTAATATGCTTGCTAAATTCTTTAATATCTTCTTCTTCTTGTTTTAATTTATATTTAAAGCAATAGTCTACAGGTACTCCAAATATATCCGCTAATGCTTTTATATCTGCTAATGAGTATTCGTTAATATCTTTATTGATATTCCTTAGCTCTGGGAGGCTCTCCATGAAATATTCAATGTTATTTTTTAAAATTTCTGACATAATTTTTATATAATATTTTTATTAGTAGCTTTTGCAATTTCTTTTAATGATTGATATAATTCGGTGAATTCGTTATGATTTAATTGTTGTTTAGGATCACTTAAAGCCTCTTTGGGATTAGGATGTACCTCTATCAATAAACCATCTATTCCCATGGCTAGGCTTGCTTTAGCTAATGATGGTACTCCGTAGTCGTATCCCATGGCATGACTAGGATCTACTATTATTGGTAAGTTAATAAATTTTTTTAAATAAGCCACACTTGTCAAATCTAAAGTAAATCTGGTTTTGGTTTCGAAAGTTCTGATTCCTCTTTCACACAATATCACTTTCTCATTGCCAGCAGAAAGGATAAATTCTGCAGCTTTTATGAATTCTTCTATTGTGGCAGCGAAATGTCTCTTTAGCAGTATAGGTTTATTTATTTCTCCACATGCTTTTAATAATGACTGATCATACATAGCCTTAGCTCCTATCTGAACTATATCTACTATATTTTCAATTTTTTCAAAATTGGTTATATCCCTTACTTCGCTTATAATATTTAAGCCAAATTCATTTTTTATGTTTTTTAATAAGCTCAATCCAGCATCACCTAATCCTTGGAAAGTGTATGGTGAGGTGCGAGGTTTATATAATCCTGCTCTCAAAGTATTAATGCCTAATGACTTTATGAATTGGGCACTTTCTAATATTTGTTTCTCAGATTCTACCGCACATGGTCCTGCTATAATCATTGTATTTTTTTCATCTCCTCCTATATAACCATATGGAAAATTAATTTGAGTAGTAGCTGCTTTATATTCTCTGGAGCTTAGCTGAGCTTCAGTCCTGATATCGTATTTAGATATTATATGATTTTGCAATTCTTCTTCTATATTATTATCTGTTAAATTAATAATAATAAAAAAATCATCTTTTTCCATTATGGTTGTTTGATAATCATTTTGTAATTTGTGTAATAAATCTTTGTTTATTTCTTTATTTATATGCAATATCATATTATTTTATTTAAATATTCCATTTTTTTACAAAATTAATAACTATCAAATTAATTTGATAATAGTGAGGTTGTATTTTTAAATTTAAAAAATAATTTAGAAATCTAGCCTTTTATATACTTCTATGAGTGCTGTTACATCTTTTTCGCAATATTGTTTTATTCGTTCTAGATCATTCTCTTCATAATAAACACAAGCTACTTCACTACCATCGATATCATCTTTGGGAGTTGGGATACCAAATAATTCACAAAGTAAAGCTAATGAAGTGAAATGTTTATAATCACCAAATTTCCACATTTCCATGGTATCAATAAATGGTATATCATATCTATTTTTGTTTCGTGTATTTAGAATATATGGTATAGGAATTTGATTAATAATCATACGCCTAATAATATATGGGAAATCGAACTCTTTGCCATTATGTGCACACAAATATAAATTTGGAATACTTCTAGTAAAAATAGATAAATCATCAGCAAATTCTTGCAATAATCTTTTTTCATTATCAGAATAATAAGATTTTGTTTTAATTTCATCATTTTGTATTCTACCAGCTGATATGCAAACTATTTTACCAAATTCAGCATAAATGCCTGCTCTCTCAAATAATGTAGATGGGTCGTCTTCATCACTTTTAGATAAATAAGCAGATTTTTTATCCCATAGTGATTTGAAATTTTCATTAAGCTCATCATATCGTGAAACCATTGGTACAGTCTCAATATCTATGAATAGTATATTCTCGATTGGAATTTTTGCCATATTATTTTATATTTTTATAGGTTTTATGTAAACTTCTGTAGCACCAATACCATATTGGCGTATGGGCGCATCTCCATAATATAGATCTGGATAATTTTTTAAGATTTTATACATTTCACTTTTCAATACTCCAGCACCTACACCATGAATGAAAACTACTTTATCTATTCCTTTTTCTATAGCAGATTCTAAACATCGTTTGAAATATGATAATTGCACATTTAGAGCCATATCTGGGCTAATATTTTGTGGATTATCTACCAATTTTTCTAAATGTAAATCTACTTCTGCTAAATTAGGATTTTTTAGATATTTTTCTATTATACTTGTCTCATTTATTATTCTTTCTTTAGATTTTTTGATATTTATTTCTGGATCTATCTTCTCTTTTTTAGTGAGTTTATATTCTATCAATTCACTTTCTAATCTAATTAGTACAGGGATAGATTTATCATCAAAAAATGGATTTTCAGAATAATTATCTTCTTTTAACAACATATTTTTCTTAATAGAAAACTGATGTAGAAAAGGTAAAAATACTTTATCTTGCGAAATAATCATTGATTGCAAAACATAATCAATTTCATTGGGCATATCT
>JAPXMM010000183.1:0-3658 GCA_033809015.1 Bacteroidales bacterium | reverse complement strand
TAATGAATTATAATCTAAAAATTTTTTATACTTGTAATAATTTTCTCGTTTTGGAGAAAGTCTAATATTATTTTTATTAATTTCTACTAAACCTATTAAAATATCATTTACTGGTATATCATTATCTGTGTCTACATTATCACATTCATTTATTGTAGCTAATAATTGTTTAAGTTCTTTTTCATAGTTTTTATTATAATATTTTGTGATATAAGAGTTGAGGATTTTATATTTAATTAAGTGATGTTTTAATTTACTTAATTGTATGTTTATATTTCTTTTCATATTCATAAAATTTGTAATTAAGATTTAAGTATATTAGTACTTCTTTGTATATTTTTACATTTGTTATTAAATAGAACCTTAATTTTCAACTATTAATTAAATTAAGTAAATCATCAATATTATCAAAACCTAAGGATTCGATTGTTCTAGCTTCTTTGAAGTAATCTGTATCTAACATGGAACCAGCTAAATGAATCAAACTATCACAAGTAGGGGTTGATATATTTAAATGTTTGCCTAAAGAATGTAATAAACCTAACCCAATAGGGGTATCTTCTGTTAAATATCTGTTATTTATCGTATTAGTTACAGCTTTTGTTTCTTTTGCATAATTTTCAAACCCATTTTCTGGTGTATATTTATCTGCATTAGGACCAAATGTTCTTGCTAAAAATTCATCAAAATATGTTCTTCTTTTTAGACCTAATTTTTCAAGAATATCCATTTTTTCACTATCAAGTTTTTTAACAATTTTCCAAATTGAAGGAGTAAAACCTTGTTTATACATATAAAAATTTAAATCAGGGTCTTCTATTCTTCCAGCATTCATTATTATCCCAATAGTATGTAATATTAAATTTGGATTATGCAAAGCAATTTCTAAAATATTTTCTCTTTCATAACATTTATCTAATAATTTTGATAATTTTTCTATAGCTGTGCTATTCAATGATCTTGGTAATGCAGCGATAGGATGTCCATAATTTTTAGAGCATATATTGACTATGCCTGGTTCAGATATTCTAGATGAAAAAGGTAATGTTTCTCCTTCTACAAAGATAACTTTTGAATTATTATTTATTTTTTTCATCTCATTTAAAAATAATATGCTGCCAGCATATCCAGGACATATATAAACTAATTGACCATCTTTCAAGTAAGGTGATATCTTTTCTGCTAATAATTGATGAAAATTAGAAACATAAAAGATAAAAATGATATCTGCATTTGATATTCCTTGTGCTATATCATTTGTCACATCATTTAAATTGA
Organism: Bacteroidales bacterium; assembly: GCA_033809015.1. Lineage (GTDB taxonomy): Bacteria > Bacteroidota > Bacteroidia > Bacteroidales > DTU049 > DTU049. Next base: position 2,380 of record JAPXMM010000183.1, on the reverse strand, counting down.
ATGTACCTTCACCTTCAATACCAGTTAGAGTAATAATTTTATTTTTTTTCAAGAATTCATAGTTTTCATTATGCATTTTTTTACCTATCTTCAAAAGGGTGATATTATATCCTTGCTTTGCATAATATGCAGCGGCAGCACATCCGCCATGTCCCATTCCTATGATTGTGATATTCATATTAAATCTCCTTTTTTAAAAATTACAAATATATAATATAAAATTTATATGGTTATCATATATCTCATATTCCATACTAAAAACCATTTCCTAAAATTTATGATCTGTTCTTAAAATTGAATTTTTTATCATCATCCAAAAATATTTTTGTAATCTGTTAGAATGTAAATTTTATTCATTTTTATTATATTCTTTAATTATTTTTGCAGGATTACCACCAACTATGCATTTAGATGGTATATCCTTTATTACTACACTACCAGCTGCTATTACAGAATCGTCTCCTATGCTTGGGTATCAAGCATCTTCTTTTTTCGTTTTCTTTTGTACTGATTGGAAATCCTACTGTTTTCATATACATATCCTTTCTAAATTTTTAATAATCAATATAAAATATGATAATTAATATTATATATCTGTGAGTATAATTTTTATCTTTTGTGTAATTCATGAAATTATTTAATAAAACGTTTTATTTTATCAAAATTTAACAATTTTAATTGATTAAAAAAATTATGATTATTACATTCATATTATATATTGATAGTACTTTTATAATAACATTTATTTTAAATATATACTTTGAATGTTAAATTAATTTTACCCTTTTGACGATCTCAATTCCTATGTATGTTTTTAGTAGTATTTTAAAAAAATATTTAAATATGATATATACTTATTTCCGTTCTTAAATTCCATACTAAAATAATTATAAAAATTAAAATTAATAGAAAATTTATTTTTATTGGAGAAAGATATTTTCTTGTATTTAATTTATTAAGATCATACATATCCATATAATAGAATGCAATTATATAAATAAAAGGTAAATGTGGCAATGACTTACGTAGTTCTAATCCTTCTATTATTGATATAAGAGAGATCATTTCAAATAAGGCGAATAGTATCATAGGATATAACAATTTATCTTTGTTTTTTATAGCATAAACAATCCCAAGAAAAAATGGAATTGAAATGAAACATCTAAAAAATAAACCAGGAGCAAAAAATGCTAGTAACTGCTTTTCTTGTATAGGAAGGATTGTTGGTAATGGACCTATAAATTGTGCTACAATATTTGTAAGATATGTAAACCTTGTGCCACCTTTTATCATCGACTCTTCTTCTCGTGCTATTAATAATCTAGTTATATCTCCACCTAATAAATATCTATCAATTGAATTTTGAAAAAATGAATATAGCGTTATAAAGAGTATAATAGCCAAAACCACCAGTGGTATTCTAACTTTTATATTTTTAATTCCAACTAAAGCATTAACAAAAACAGCAGCAATAATAAAAAATATTATCGGTATTCGAAATAAAATAAATAGTAAAGCAATGAATATTGATAAAAATAAATGTTTAAGTTTATTTGTTTTTAAAAATTGATAATAATAATTAAAAAATAAGATAATTAGCATTATCATTATACTTTCTTTAAGTCCGCTAGAATGGTAATATATAACATAAGATGATAAAGCAAAAGCAATGGAACATAACTTTGCATACTTAATAGACATAAACTCTTTAGAAATACGATATAAACTATAAGCAGATATTAGTCCTAATAATATATAAATAAAATTAACAAATAAATTTGAAGGAATTATTCTATAACAAGTAGATATAAATAAAGGAGCCCCCATATCATCTATACTTAAATAATTTGATGCATAGTTTAGTCCTTCTTTAAATGGCATATTAGACATTCTTTGAGAAGTAATATCATATGATTGTGCGTCAATATAACTAAATACAAAAAAATTTCCAGTATAATAAAAAGAAATATAGTTATATAATATTACCCAGAACAATGAGGAAATAAATATTATAGTAATATAATTTAATGATTTCTGTGAAACTTTATAATTATGAAGAACAAAAAAATAGAAAAGAGACATAAAAAACATGGAAAAATAAAGAAAATAATATTCTTTTGATGGTAAAAGGAATAAAAATCCCAAATAAAATATGATGGATGATAAAAGGTAAAAATTTAATATTTTTCTCAACATTTTTGATTATTTAGTATTATAGTATATATAATGGTTTTTATAATTTATTAATACTCACTTTAGATTTACTATATTTGTAGGTAAGTCCTAGTCCCATAATGCCACGAGATATTACAAGATTTAATGCTGCACCTATTATTCCCCAATAATGTATTAATGGAAAGGCTAAAATAAAACCTATCAC
>JAPXMM010000182.1:0-3679 GCA_033809015.1 Bacteroidales bacterium | reverse complement strand
GACTTAGTTTGACAGCATTTTCTTTAAATGCCTTGTCGTAATGTGTTCTTTGTTTTTTCATATTCCACAAAAGTAAGCTTTTTATGCTTAACTTTTTGTCTCAGCAAAGTTAGTAACTCCAAAGCATTATTTTTTTATGTCTGGTTAGTGGTCAATGAGAAATAAAAAAAGTCCAAAAATTGGCTGTTTTTGGTCTGTATATTGATATTATATTTAGGTTTATTTCCCTAATTTTGTTCTATTGTCATATTTAAAAATCATAAAAATAGCTTTTGTTGAATAGGCATCTTATCAGTTTTTAATTCAATTTCATAATTAGAAATAAATAACTCTCTCCCCTTTTGATCTGAATCTGGTGTAATATTTCTCATTCCATACATCAAATTCCATTTTTTTATAATTGCAAAGCTAAATAAATCTCTTATATACTCTGAATCGTCATATGTAATTAACCATTTATGATTACATTTTCTCATTGTTTCAGCAAATCTTATATGATCAAATCCTTTGTGTAAATCTCCATTTTTCCCGTATAATGCTGATTTAGTTGCTGAATAATAAGGAGGATCAAGAAATATAAACACATTTTCACCCTTTTCCTCAACAACTTGCTGATAATCAATATTTGTAATTGTTATATCTGATATTAATGATTTAATTTGATTTAATCTTTCTATTGATGAATTTGTAAATCTGCCTTTAAATGCACCTTCTGAATATCCGCCAGAATCGGTAGTCCCAGAAAATGTAATTCTGTTAAATATAAAAAAAGCTGCACTTTTCTCTAAATCGTCAAATGAATCATAATTTGTTTTTAGATATTGAAATAATTCTTTCCCATTCTCAAATTCATTTTTGAAAAAATGAATTTTTTTTATAAGTGAATCCATGTTTTTTTGAGCTTGTTTCCAAAAAATATACAATGGTTGATATAAATCATTAATCCAAAATTTTGAATTAGGGTGAAGCTGTTTTTGATGAATAAAAACTGATCCACCACCAACAAAAGGCTCTCTAAACTCTGAATAATCGGGTATTAATGAAGATATAATTTTAACTGCTCTGCTTTTTCCACCTGGATATCTTAACGGACTTTTTATCATTGATTATTTGCGTTTAAAATTTCAATATTAATATTATTTTTTTCACCTTCAAGAAATAAGGTTTTAAGTAAATTTTGCTGACTTGGATTAAATTTATTTAGCTTAATAAAATCTGATAAAGATTCAATATTGCGACAATTTCCTTTTATTAAATTTGAAGTCAATCTTAGAACTGATTTAGATAATACTTCATTATTATCAACTTTTACATCACTTAAATTTGAATATAATATAAGTTTTAATAATCCATCTTTAATATCTCCCCGACTTGGTAACAAACTTGAGCTACTATGCTTCGCTTCAATTAAGAATAATTTATCATCAATTAACTCGACTTCATCAACTGTAAAGTAATAAAGTCCACCTAAGTAATTATTAATTGTTACAGTTGCTTTTGTTTCACTAATTAATTGTTCTTTGGGTTGCATCGTTTTTATTTCTCTGCTTTGAGCATATTTTGCTTTAGTTCTTGAAAAATTCATAAAATTATCTACACTAGCACCAATTTTATTTTTGAAATTCTCAATGCCTTCAATATTATGAAGTTTAACCCCTGTTTCACTTTCTATTCTTTTATAAGAATCAATAGTTAAATCAATAATATTATGAAAACTTTCCTTTAATTCACGTAAATTCCAATGAAGTGCGGAACTGTGATAATTTTGAATTTCCTTTATTTTAAACAGTACATAATCATTATCAAATTTTTGTTTGGTTATTTTTGAATCTTTTCTTTCAGCATCAACATAATAAGCAAATATTACAAACACGTCTAATAATGACATTAACGATACTGTATCCCATTGAATAAAATCACGATCTCCGTTTTGTCCCTCATCTTTTACAATAGGAATGACAGTTATTTTTTTTGTCCCCATTAGTGTATTATAAACTCTTTCATAAGGATATGATCTTGTTCTTTTAGGTGATACCCATTTTGATAGTGATATAATGTTATTATCAAATTCAACATTACAAGAACTTGGACAATTATTTATATCAAATTTTTCAAATGGTATTTTTGTTAAATTATTCTGCAACAAAGTCTGATAACTGATTCCTTTAATTGTTCCTGTTATTTCCATAAATTTTATATTTCAAAGCAAAGTATCTTTTTTCAGTCAGTATTATTTATGTAACACTTATAAAAAATGTATTTTGCTAATTATTTATCTCTTTAAAATCATTTTTTTATATCTTTCCCTAACTTCTGGGCGTCTTTTATTAACTCTCTTTCCTCTTAAATAGACATTCCTTAAAATCAGTATGATAATTATTAAGTATATACCTATAATAATATAGTTTACTATTATGATTGTCTGTAAATCCATTTCATAGTATATTTATTCTTACAAAATTACATAAAAAAAGAGGTATTTCCAAGCGCGCGAAAATACAAATCAAGGCCACACAACTTTAACGGCTTACCGTACCGTGCTTGAAGCACAAATGTTACCTTTGTAAGTTGGTTTTCATTGACCAACGAAAAATAAACGAATTGTCTAACAATTTATTTCGGTATTTTTTATGGAAAAAGTTTGCGGCCTTGACGTTCACAAAGATAGTGTATTTGCGTGCATTTTGGACGAACAAGGCAAAAGAATTTTAGAAAAACGTTATGGGACGCTTACCCCGGATTTAACTGCTTTGCGTGAAGCATTGATAGAGCAGGGTTGGGGAAGCGTTGCGATGAAGAGTACCGGCATTTTCTAAGTTTCTTATCTTTGTGGCGAAATATGGAAAAATATTATCCCGTAGAAACAAACTGAACAACAGACTGTGCTGGCAATGAAAGCACGCGTGAGACAGGAAAGCTCGCAGAGGATAGTATTTTAATTTTTCTATGTTCCCGTTTTTCAGAAATGAAGACGAACGTTATTGCTTTGTCTTTTCCTGTTCGTGAAAAAATAACAATACTGTTGATTATCAATATAATATAATTTAAAGAGTCTACAGATAACTTATGATTTATAGAGGAAAGATAAGAAAAATCCCGAGTAAAAAACATCAGTCGGAGTGTCGCACTTCTAATTTGGACTTAGCCGATTGAAAACGGGAATAAACTTATCAGGCAATATATCCCGAAAAAGGCATCATTTAAAAATTATTCGGATGAGGATATCAAAAAAATCCGGTACAAACTAAACTGAAGACCTCGAGCAAAATTAAATTTTAATTTACCAAAAAAATGAGTTTTACAAACATTTAGTGTAAATTCGCACTTGCCGGTTGACTCTACAAAAGCTTATTACTGAGGATTTTTTTGAAAATATGAAACGAGGTAAAATATTGTTACCAAGACTAATGAGTAGACAAATAGAAGTATAAATATTTGGGTTATGAATATAGTTGAAGAAGCATTAAAAATCAGAAATGCTATAAAATCATCGATGGATTTTGATATAAATCCAATTGATGATACTTTGTCTATTATTCCTTCGTTTAGAGGCAAAGCTGAAATAAAACTTATTATTATCGGGCAAGATCCAACAATAAAAAATATAAATTCACGTAAAAATATTTCTTGTACCCTTAATCTCGACAAGAATAATTCCTTAAGAACTTATGTGGATAGA
>JAPXMM010000181.1:0-3781 GCA_033809015.1 Bacteroidales bacterium | reverse complement strand
GATATGACCTACGGTTGGTCTAAACTTACAGGAGAATTTTTAGCAAAGATAGCTGCTAAACATTATGGGCTCAATGTAGTATGTATCAGGCCATTTAGTGGTTATGGTGAAGATCAAGATCTCAGTTATCCAGTACCTGCATTAGCTGCTCGTGCTGCTGCTAAAGAAGATCCTTTTGTAGTATGGGGCACTGGCAAGCAAGCTCGTGATTTTATTCATATTGATGATATTATAGATTTTATTTTTGTTTTAATGGATAATGTGAAAGATGGCTCTGGATGGAATATCGGTTCAGGCAAACTCACATCATTTTTAGAAATAATAGACTTATTTAGTAAATTTGCTGGTTATAAACCTACTATTAAGCCGCTAATAGATAAACCTATGGGTGTTCATTCTCGCTATGCTGATATGACTAAAGTATTTTCTACTTTTAATTGGCGTCCAAAAATTAGTTTAGAAGAGGGAATGTATAGAGTTTATAAAGCACAATTAGATAAATTAAATCAAAATAAATAATTTTATGCGGATAGTTTGTTTCGGTCCTGGTCCTCAATTTAAAGGAGGACTTGCTAATTATAATACATCCTTAGCAAAAGCTTTTAGTGAATTTGACAACTCAGAAGTTCATATAGTTTCTTGGACAAATCAATATCCCAGCATTATTCCTCGTGATTTTATTGATAGAAAAAGTAGATATAATGCTATCAAAGACACTAATATCAAAGTACATTATTTGACTAATTACAATAATCCTTTTAGTTGGACAAAAACTGCTAAACTTATTAAAGATATTAATCCAGATGTAGCTATTTTTCAATGGTCTATTGCTCTGCAGGGATTACCACTGAAATACATTGTTACTTGGTTAAAAAGACATACTAATATAAATATAATTTTTGATCTCCATTTTGTGGTGCAAAAGGAGAGTAGCTCATTAGATAAATTTTTTACTAAATTTGCTCTCAAGCATGTCCCTCATTTTATTGTTCATTCTAAAAAAACTTATGATGAGCTTTGTGATGTTTTATCTGAAAGACAACTAAATTTAGTTTCTGAATTTGACCCTAAAAATAAAAATTCACAAGTAATACATCTCTATCATCCTATCTATGATATGTTTAAGCCCAATGAAAATTTTGATGTAGAGGCTTTCAAAAATGATTTAGGATTACGAAAATATGTATTTCTATTTTTTGGATTTATACGCAAATATAAAGGTTTACATAATGCGATAAAGGCTTTTGCAGAATTAGCTAAAGAGCGAAATGATGTCTCTTTACTGATCGTAGGTGAAGCTTTTTGGTCTACTTTAGATAAGAAAAAATGGACTACAAGAACCAAAAAATGGCTATTTAATATTGCTCAAAGCATTTTTAGAAAAAATACTGAAAGCGAAGATAATTATCGTCCTTTAGAATTAATATCAGAACTTGGCATACAAGACAAAGTAGTATCAGTAATAGAATATGTGCCTAATGAAGAAGTATATAAATATTTTCAGGCTAGTGATGCAATTGTTTTGTTTTATGAATATGCTACTCCCTCTGGTGTAGAATCTATGGCATATAATTTTAGAATTCCAATAATTGCTACTGCTGTTGGACATTTCCCTGAGACTATTATTGATGGTGTTAATGGCTACTTAGCAGATGCTCATGATATACATTCTATGGCTGATGCTATGAACAAAATTATTAACCAACCTATTGATAGAACTAATATAGATAAAATTGCTAAGCAAAAATCTTGGCATTCTTATGCTAATGCGATTGTAAAAAATATTTGATCTTTATTCGTTTTTCATTTGTTTTGCTTAGTTTTTTTCAACTACTATAGTAACTTATTTTATTTACATAGTTATAGGTTAAACGAAGTTATGACTATCACTGAAGATTTTTCTTTTATTTTCAAAATTTTACTCTATACCTCTTCGCATCTACCCCTTTAATCATTAGATTGCCATATCGCAGCCTATTATTTCACTATATTTATTATTTTTTATAAAATCTACACTTTTAGCTATATAATCGTGCATTAATGCATCTTCATTGATAAAAGACACATTATCTCTGAAAGCAGAAAATACTTTTTCTAGAATAGGAGAAGTTTTATGAGGACGCCTTAGTTCTAATGCTTGCGCAGCATTCAATAGTTCTATTGCTAAAACTTTTTCTACATTATTATATATCTTCAAGGCTTTAGTGGCTGCATTAGCCCCCATACTCACGTGATCTTCTTGCCCTTGAGAAGATTCTATAGAATCTACTGATGATGGCGTTGCTAATTGTTTGCATTGACTCACAATAGCAGCAGCTGTATATTGTGGTATCATAAAACCTGAATTGAGACCTGGATTTGCTACCAAAAAAGAAGGTAAATTTCGTTTACCACTTATCAATTGATAGATTCGCCTTTCGGAAATATTAGCTAATTCTGATAATGCAATGCCAATGAAATCTAAAACAAGTGCAAGTGGCTCTCCATGAAAATTGCCACCAGAGAGTATTTTATTTTCATCAGGAAATATTGTTGGATTGTCAGTAGCACTCTGTATCTCAGTATTAATCACATCTCTAAAATATCTGTAAGTATCTTTGATAGCACCATGCACCTGAGGCATGCAACGAAATGAATATGGATCTTGCACTTGCTCTTTGCTAATTTGTTGTATTTCACTGCCCTCTAATAATGTGAGCATGTTTTCAGCAGTATTTTGTTGTCCAAGATGAGGTCGCACTATATGTAGTCCTTCATAGAAAGGATCTGATAATCCATAAAATGCATCTAATGATAATGCTCCGATAATATCTGCCCACCCAAGTAAATTTTTCATTTTTATAACAAGATAACTTGCATATGACGACATAAACTGAGTACCATTTAGTAGTGCTAGTCCCTCTTTAGAAGCTAATTCTATTGGTGACAAATTTAATAATTTATAAAGTTCTTGGGTGCTGATGTTTTTATTCCTATATATCACTTCTCCTTTGCCTATCAATGGCAATGAGAGATGTGCTAAAGGGGCTAAATCTCCAGATGCTCCTAGTGAACCCTGTTCATATACTACAGGATGTATTTCATTATTTAAAAAATATATTAATCGCTCTACTGTATCTAATTTGACTCCACTATTCCCATATGATAGGCCTTGAATTTTGAGAGCTAGCATCAGCCTTACTATCTCTTCAGGCACCACGTCTCCTATACCACAAGCATGTGATAATATTAATTTTTCTTGTAAAATAGATAAGGAATCTTTAGGAATTTTAACAGAATATAATGCTCCAAATCCAGTATTAATGCCATAAACAGGGTTATCATTTTTTTCTAAATAATTATCTAAAAATTGTCTTGATTTTTGAATATTATTTTTAGCTACCTCACTCAATTGTACATCCACTCTATGATACATTATATCCTCTAATGTAGCAAAATTTAATTTTCTTTCAATATTATAAGTTCCTAACATAATAATTTGTATTATTTTTTGGCAAAATTATATTTAATTTTTCTATTTTTAAAATAGTAGAGAGTAGATAGTATATAGTAGAGAGTAGATAGTAGTGAGTAGATAGTAGTGAGTAGATAGTAGTGAGTAATAAGTAATGTTAAATTTCCAAAGCTGATTCTTTACCCGTGAGATAACTACTATCCTACTAATCTAACAAGTCCCAGTTCAGACTTTTTCTATTTTCATTTTTCAAAAAATCTAGAATACCAGTTTTCTGGATCTAAATGCCATTGATCTAATATAGGTAAAACATCATCAGATACATAC
>JAPXMM010000180.1:0-3799 GCA_033809015.1 Bacteroidales bacterium | reverse complement strand
TTAAATCTGCTGGTAAAAGATCTGGAGTAAACTGTATTCGGCTAAATGATCCTTGCATAGTTGATGCTAAAGATTTAATACTTAACGTTTTAGCCAATCCTGGTACTCCTTCTAAAAGTATATGCCCCTTGGTTAATAAAGCCATTATCAAGCAATCTGTCATGTGTTTTTGCCCAATAATTACCTTGTTTAGCTCTATTTGTATCAAATCAATAAAGCTACTAGCTGCCTCGATTTTTTGGTTTAGTGTAGCTATGTCAATCTCATTATCCATAATTAATTATTATAAAATTTACTTTTAATTACGAAATTAATCTATTTTTAGTATTTGATTCGATATTTTAAATTTAGGGTCATAAAATAAAGAATTATTTTGAGTATTTTGGTGAAAACTAATTTTTGAGAGAAATAGTTTTTAAATGTTTGTAAGGGATAAGGGTGGGAGAGAGGGAGGTGAATATTTTATTATTTTTAAAAATGTTAGTAATTTTATATGCTTATATATTAAAAATCCATTATCTTTGCAACAAATTTTATTTATTATGAAAAATATCGTATCAAATCTCCAAGAGCACCTATCCCAAGGTAAACAACTCAACTTAGAATTCCTTAATAATCTCTACAATAAGATGAAACTACAAGGTAACGATGTAGTAGATTATCAACATCTAAAAGCTCAAAGTGTCTCTCCACAATGTCCTAATTGCAAAAGCATTCAAATCAAGAAAAATGGACATCAACAAGGCCAACAAATGTATAAATGCAAAAATTGTGGTAAAAATTTTCGTGAGACTACTGGTACCTTTGTCTACTACCTGCATAAAAAAGAATTAATGCTCGACTACATTCGCCTGATGCTTGAAGGCAAAACCTTACGTCAATGCTCTAAAGAACTTCGTATTTCTCTACCTACCAGTTTCGAATGGCGACATCGCATTATATCTGCTCTCAGAAGCTTCGAAAATAACGTAAACTTCTTTGGTATTATGGAAATAGATGAGCTACAACTAAAGTACTCTGAGAAAGGACGCAGATATAAAACTTTAGAAGAATATCTATTAGCTAAAGAACTAAAAACTCACAATGTAGCTGTACTATCTATGATAGACAGAAGTGGTAATATGCTATGTAAATTGACAGGTTTAGATAATGTGAAACGAGATCAGATAGATAAGATATTATTAGCCAGGATATCTAAGAATGCTGTGATTTGCTCACCAGATAATGAAGAATTCAAAAATTTGAAGACACAAAGTATAAAAGACAAAACTATAATTACTCACAGGACAAAGAAGTACGGGCAGCACGGATTAGCAATAGTAAAAGACAAGGAAAATGATTTTGCAGGATGGATAAATTATAAATTTAGAGGAGTGGCTACAAAGTATTTACAGAGTTATATAATGTGGTATGTGGTGAAGCATAAATATTTATTGTGCAGAGTAATAGATGATATAGGTAGAATGCTGAATTTAGCAGCGTCAGACTGGGAAGCGTGGTATGTGTATGTGAGGTTAAAATTAAAGCATAGGGAAAGGCTAACATAATTATTTTCTCTCTTTCCCCTTTACTTACCCCTACCCCTTACTATTTATCTCAATATTTTAAATTTATAACCATATATTTAGAAAATTCTTTTACATATTTTTACCTAAACTTTTTTTATACAACATTTTCTTAAATGAAGCTAATAACTTTCAATTATATTTAACTATTTTCTACTATTTTAAACTTTCTTTAATTTTTATTGAAAATTTTTATTTAATTTTGCAAATTAAAATCTAGTGAATTATGAAAAGAACATATCAACCATCTAGAAGGAAACGTAGAAACAAACATGGTTTTAGAGAGAGAATGTCATCAAAAGAAGGACGAAAAATTTTAGCTCGTCGCAGACAAAAAGGTCGTAAAAAATTAACAGTTTCTGACGAATTCAAAGGTAAGAAAAAATAATTATCTTTAATTTTTTATTGAGGCCATATCATTTTTATAAGTCTTCATTGTGTTTTTATAATGGATGATATCATTGAATTAATCAAAAAACAAGGGTTTGTAAATATTCCTTTTGGTAGCCTTAATTTAGTTTATAATGAGGCTAAAGTGCATTATGACTCTATGCTCATTTATCCGCCATATTATTCTATTGATTTTATTGCCAATGAAGGATTAGATACTTCAGATTTTATTAGTCCTAAATATAATGAATGGGGATCATTTGTGAATATTGATAATAAAATTCAATATATTCCAGATGCCGAACTTATAGAAAAATTAAATGCTCCTTTTTATGGATTACAGCCTATACCCATAAAAATTCATAAATCTCTAAAAACAAAAACTGATAATTCTATAAAAGATAAAAATAAAGATTCCAGTATAGACAATACTTCTAATTTGAAAAAAGTCAAAGAGCAAAAAATTTCAGAAAAAAGTCCTAAAGAAAAAAAGGAAAAGGTCAAAAAACAGAAAATAATTTCTTCACCGCCAAAGGAAACAGTTAAAAAAAAGAAAACTCCTAAAACTAAAAAAATCGAAGCAAAAGAACAGCCAACATCTACAACAGAAAATCCTATTATTGAATTAGATAAAAACAAAAAGAAAAAAAGTAAACATAAAACACCTATTATTATCACTGTATTTATTCTGATACTTGTAGCTGGTGGTGCATATTATTATGAAAATTATATAAATGTCCCTAATGAGAATTTTTTACCTTTAAATAGTAAACTAGATTACAAAGAATTATCGATAGTATTGGAACAAAAGCTCTATCAACGGCCTCAATTTGATACGATGAGGTATTATTTAATAATTGCTAGTAAAACTACTATGAATTCTGCAAAAAAGGAAAGTGCACATTACAGTTCTTTTGGGTTCTCACCAGTAATTTTATATGATAGTATTATAAAAAGATATAGAGTGGCTATAGATTCATTTGGCTCTCGAGACACTGTCCTGATGAAGACTAAATTAGAAGAAGTAAGAGCAAAATACAGGGAAGATGCGTGGATTATGAAAAAACGTATTGGGAATGGCTAGAAAAAAGCTACAACGCTTCGAGGATATTCAAACTTTTCCATTTTATTTCGAAACTGGATATTTTACATTACAGCAGCACCCCTTTCCGCTCAAAGGTCAATGGCGAAGTGATTTTTTCTGCAATGATAATCCAATAATAATAGAACTAGCCTGTGGCAAAGCTGAATATACTGTAGAGATGGCTCAGCGTTTTATTAATAAAAATTTTATAGCCATTGATATTAAAAGCGACAGAATGTGGGTGGGTGCTAACAAAGTTAAAAATATAGGATTAAAAAATGTTGCTTTTCTACGTGTTCCTATTGGATTAATAGAACATTGCTTTGATAATGAAGAAATTGATGAAATTTGGATTACTTTTCCTGATCCGCAACCACAAAGTCGTGTAAGTAAACGACTCACTTCGCCTCGCTTCATTAATAGATATTTGAAAATTTTGAAACCTCAAGGACTTATCCATCTGAAAACTGATGATTACGATCTTTTTAATTATACTCTTGAAATAGTTAAAAGTTTTAATTTCAAACTTTTAGAATGTAATTATGATGTATACAAAGAAAGAGGTGATGATATAATAACTCAAGTACAAACATTTTATGAAAAAATGTGGCTGTCTCAAGGAAAGACAATCAAATATTTAGCTTTCCAAATTTAATAAATTTAGATTATGAGCAATGATCTGAGTAACTTGTATTTGAAAGTATGGGAATTAACTGCTCAAGTGCCATATGGCAGAGTAACTACTTATGGTGCCATAGCT
>JAPXMM010000179.1:3458-3810 GCA_033809015.1 Bacteroidales bacterium | reverse complement strand
GTCCAATTTTTACCTTTTAAGTATGAAACATAAATATCACCTCCATTTTCACCTTTATATAAATATAAAGTCTGCCCATCAGGACTAAGTCCTATTGCTGCATCATGGTATTTATCATTTAAAGGAGCACCAGGTTGCGTTAATAACCAATTACCCCATTCTTCTAAATATGCAATATAAATATCTTCAAAAAATTTCCCATTCATAGGATCTCGTAAGCCTCCAATATTTGTGGGACGACGACTTGTAAAAATCAACATTGATTCATCAGCACTTATCACTGGTGCATAATCAGGATAAATACTATTTACTGTCTCACCTAAATTATCTATTATTACTTTTGCTTTATCTT
>JAPXMM010000179.1:0-3448 GCA_033809015.1 Bacteroidales bacterium | reverse complement strand
CACCTGACCGGCATCGTCGGCAGCGTCAGATGTGTATAAGAGACAGAATACATCTAGATACTTTCTATAATAATTTATTGCTTGATCGAAATTTAAATTTTGATGATAAGCCATGCCCAGGTAATATGTTATATCTTCTGCAACATCAGACTTTAAGTTGTATGCTTTTTCTAAATGTTCTAAAGCTTTATCTTTATCTGCAGTATATAAATAACATATACCAATCTTATAATTTAATTCAGCATTATCAGGATTAAATAAATTAGCCTTTAAGTAGTAATCTAAAGCTTCATTATAATATCCTTCTCCTTTTATAAATAAGGTGTTACCCATCTTAATATTTTTCTTGGCTTCCTTCAGACCAGGACTATTAGGGAAAAAACTACCAGAAAATTGTACATCTTGAGATATAGCATTATTACTTAAAAATAAAGTAAAGATTGTAAAAAATAATATCTTTACAATTTTATACTTTTTATTACCCAATTTTATTAAGATTGTAGATGTTTTAATAAATTTGTTAACCATAACTTAAAATTTTTATGACAAAATTATAATAATTTTTTCTAATAAAAAAAAATTTTTTATTTTAACCACAAGTTTTTTAAATTATTCTTGTCTAATAAAAAAATGTTGATATGAAAAAATTATTTGTAATCACTACTGTACTTGTACTATTTATCTATAATGTTTATGCCCAGAGCTCTACTCAAGGATCAATGCAGAGAGAAATGCCAGAATTTACTATTACAGGTAAAGTGATAGATTCGATTACACAAAATCCTATTGAGTTTGCTGTCATTGCTTTGTATCAAGCTAAAGATAGCTCTTTAGTTAATGGCACTACTACTGATATTAATGGAAATTTTAACTTAAAACATAAAGGAATTGGTAATTTTTACATAAAAATTAGTTTTGTTGGTTATGCAAATAAAACTGTTTCTGATATTTTATTAAATCCTCGCAGTGGCAATTTCACTATTAATTTAGGCACTATCATGATTAGACCGTCATCATTTATGCTGGAGGGCGTAGCAGTAGTTGCTGAAAAGCCAATGATAGAGCTGCAAGCAGATAAAAGAGTTGTAAATGTAGATCAAATATTAACAGCTAAAGGTGGTACTGCTTTAGATGTTTTAGAAAACGTGCCCGGTGTAGAGGTCGATGATGAAGGAAATGTGAGCTTGAGAGGTAATCAAAATGTTACCATTTTAATAGATAATCGTCCTGTTGCTCTTTTAGGTGATAACAAAACTATTTTAGAGCAGATCAATGCTGAAGAGATAGAGAATATAGAAATTTTAACTAATCCATCTGCTAAATATAATCCAGAAGGTACGAGTGGCATTCTAAATCTAAAACTAAAAAAACAAAAAACTTTTGGACTAAATAGTTTGATACGTATCTCTGGTGGCTTGATGAATAAAAATGTTCAAGATTTTTCAAATTTCAAACCTCTGTTTTCTCCTTTATCTGCAATGTTGGCTGTTTCTTATGATATTAAAAAATTTACTTTTAATATTCAATATTTTGCTAGTTATAGGAAACACTATATGAATGGTACTACTTATACAGAAAATTATAACCTTGATGCTTTACATTATCTAAATCAAAATAATTATAGTAATCATGGTGGATGGAATCAAAACATACAAGGAACTATAGAATGGAGACCTAATAATAACAATACTATAGGACTTAATGCTTCGTATAGATATCGTGTAGATAAAGAAGAATCTAACACTTGGGTAGAATATTCTGATACTTTAAAAAATCCTACTCAAATATACAATATCATAGAAACTGCAGACGATACATCAAGCAATCTGAGTTTAGCACTTTATTATACTCATAAATTTCCTAAAAAAGATCATAAATTAGAAATCAATGCTGCAGTATATCCTAGCTATTCTCCTGAATATAGTTTATTAAAAAGAAATTATTATGAATCTGATCATGTTACCCCATCTACTACTCAATCATCTATATGGAATAAAACTTACGAATTAACTGATAATATACAAGGATATCTAAAGATAGATCATACATATCCTTTTAATGATAGCACAAAAATAGAAAGTGGTTTCGAATCTAATCTACGCAAATATGATATGGATACTAGATATTATAATTATCTTTTTAATGAAAACACTTATATCATTGATACTGCACAGAGTAATCATTTTTTGTATGATGAATTTGTAAATGCATTATATTTAGTTTTTAATACAAAAATTAAAAAATGGGGTCTATCATTAGGAGTACGTGGAGAGATGGTAAATACTAATCCCAGGGAATATAATTCTAATGATAATAATAATACTTACTATAGCCTATATCCTTCTGGAGCTCTTTCGTATAATATAAATAAAAATCAACAAATCCAATTTATTTATAGTCGTAGAGTAAATAGACCTTGGTTTTGGTACTTAAATCCACACACAGATTACTCATCATATCCCTATTTGAGAAGCGGTAATCCATATCTAAAGCCAGAATATATCAATTCTTTTGAATTATCCTTTATGCAATATTTCAAAAAAGGATTAATAACTCCATCTCTGTTCTATCGTAATACTACAGATATGATAAGTAGTTATATAAAACAAATTACAGATACAGTTTATTTAACTACTTATGAAAATTACAAATCATCAAGTTCTTATGGATTAGACCTCACTTTTCAATATAAATTATTTGATTTTTGGAATCTAATGCTAAATACTGTCTTTTATTATAATATTATAGATGGGTCTAATATAGATGCTACTGTGAAAAGTGAATCCTATGGTGGCTTTGCTAGATTAAATAATCAATTTAAATTTAAGAAAAATTGGAGTATGCAATGGATGATAATTTATAATATGCCTAGTGAAACTGGTCAAGGTAAAAGAGGCTCATTTTTAGGTTCACATCTGTCAGTACAAAAATCATGGAACAGATTAGACATAGGTATTACTGTTAGAAATCTATTTAATACAGCTCGTTTCAAGGTTGAATATTATCAGCCCTCTTATTACTCTATAATAGAAAATTATCATGGTGGTTTATCTTTGATGTGCAACCTTAGCTATAAATTAACAGGAAATTACAAAGAAAAGCAACAAAATCAGATATTAAATACTGAAGAAAATGGTAATGGCGTGAATGGGATGTATTAATTTTTAATTAGCTAGAGGTAATGTGAAAGTAAAAGTAGTGCCTACTCCTACTTTTGATCTTACATTAATATGCTGATCATGAGCCTCTATAATATGTTTTACTATTGCTAAACCCAATCCAGTACCACCTACTTCTCTGCTTCTACTTTTATCTACTCTGTAAAATCTTTCAAAAATTCTTTGCAAATGCTCCTCATCGATACCTATACCATTATCCTCAATTTCGATAAGTAAATTTTGCTCAAAATAATATATTTTGATAAAAGTTTTACCTGATTGTCTTCCAT
>JAPXMM010000178.1:0-3821 GCA_033809015.1 Bacteroidales bacterium | reverse complement strand
ACATAAGGTAGTTCTGTAGATACTTTGTGGCAACACCTCTGAATTTAACCATCCAAACTAGAAAATCATTAATTTTTTTCTCTGCTACATTTACGCTATAAACAGTTAATCCGATTGTTTTACGTTTAACTAATACCTTTTTACTTGGTGATTCTATCACTGCTTGCTTGAACTCATCATTTGGCTTAAAACATATCAAATTTTTCTCTGATACTCTGTGTTTCAACTCTTCTTTTATTTGATTGTTTTTAACTCTATTTTCTCCGGTATGTTTGAAAAGTAAATTACCTTCTCTATCTGTCATCACAAGTACAGCCACATTAGGATGAACAGTATTCATAGCTTTCTCTTTTTCTTCTAAACTTTTGTATCTGCGTCCTTTTTCTGAATATTGCAGCAATAGCTCGTCAGCTTCTGTTATTCCAGAGAAATTAATCCCACCCTCTAATCCTTGAATAGCTGATAGAATTTTATGTCTCCATCTGAAACTTGTTGGTAAACTAATGCCAACTTCACTAGCACAAGCTCTTAAACTTTTACCCTCAAGCATACATTTCAGATAATCCAGCAGTAGAGGATATTTATGCATATGATAAACAAGTGATTTGGCAGTTTCTCGAAATTGATATTTACAATTTTTACATTTATAGACTTGTCTGCCATTGCGAACACCTGCTTTAGTAACATGCTCACATCTACATCTGGGACAAATGGGAGCAGTAGATAGAATCTTGATTCTCTGGTAATCTAATGCTGTCAATCTATTCTCATTAAGGAATTGGTAGAGATTATCTAAAAATTCACGCTTGCCCTCTTTGGTCAAAGCCAGCATTTCTTCTATGTTTTCAGCTGTATATTCCATAAAATTATATTTTTTGCAAAATTAATAAAAATATATAATACTGAAATTTAAACAAAATATTTTCTAATTTTCACTAAAATTTTTTCAAACCTTTTACTTAAATTTTTATATCGTTATTAAAATCATCGACAAAATGCCAGCCAACATGTAAACCTTCATTGTATCACTTAGATTTTTCCATTGAGATTTTTCTTTTGACTTCAATGTCATGATGATAATGTATATACTAAATGGTATTAGAACTAATGCAAAGAAATATCCCATTATTTTATAAGCACTAGAGAATAGTCTGACAGATATGTAAATAAGCTCAATTAAAATTAAAATCATTAAAATTGTAACTACTGATTTAGCTGTTTTGACGCCATATTTGATAGGAATACTTTGACAGCCGTATGCCTTGTCTCCTTCTATATCTTGTATATCTTTGATAATTTCTCTAGCAAAAGTGATGAAAAATGATAAAAATGCATAGCTAAAAATGAAAAAATTCATACTTTTCCACATACTTACTGGTAATAAGTGTGCATCCATACCTTCAAAAATTATTATTAGCCAAGGTAAAATTATAGTAAGAGCAGCTATTAAGCTAACTATTATATTCCCTATAATTAGTTCTCTTTTATATTTAGAACTATAAAACCAAAACATAGCTGCTATAAACAAGTAAATAATAAATATTTCGCCATTTTTCCACACTAAGCATTGATAAAAACTGATCATTATTCCTAATGTAATAAGAATTATGAAGGAATATAGCCCTGTTTTATATGGTAGTTTATTATGTAATATTAATTTATCTGGTTTATTGATCTCATCCATGCCATAATCGTAATAATCATTAAGAGCATAACCAGCAGAAGACATAAGAATAAAAGCTAGTGATATTAAAATATATTCCAATGTGCTTATAGGCATCACAGTGCCGTCAAGATTATAGAAATGAGTTAATATCTGTTGATAAACCAGAAAAAATATAAAGGCTATAAATAATAAGTCTAGCCATCTAATCAATTTGAAAAAATTCCCGATTGATTTTACCATTCGAAGCAATCTTCGTCCATCCATTTATTTTGTGCTTTTAAAATTTGTTCACCTATTTCTCTCACACATCCTTTGCCACCACCATATCTAGATATATAATCTGCTATTTCTTTAATTTCTTGTGCAGCATCTGCAGGGCATACAGATATGCCGACTTTATTCATTAGCTCATAATCTGGCAGATCATCACCGATAAATAATATTTCCTCATCAGTAATATCAAATTTTTGTTTAATTAGTTCGTATTCATAAAGTTTATTAACAACACCTAAATGTATATCATTTATTTTCAATGATTTAGACCTCCACATGATTGATTTAGCATGACTACCACTTAATATCACTACATTAAACCCTTTTTTCATCAATAGTTGTAGAATATATCCATCTTTAACATTGCCTGCTCTTATTTCTTTCCCATCTTCACTTATATACATTTTACCATCAGTCATTACTCCGTCATAATCTAATATTATAGTCGTTATATTTTTAAGTTTTTCTTTATAATTTTTCATTTATTATAATATTTAATTATAGCTTTACTCAATATCTCATATATTTCTGCTGCATCTGTAGATAGATTTTGCAGAAAATTTAAATGTTTTTTTATAATCTCGCTATCGCCTCTAACTGCAGGTCCTGTTTGCACTTCCGAAGGATGATATTGCTCGAGTCTATCAGTAGTTTCCTTGATAATAGGTTTGATAATATCATGAGACAAATTATATTTATCTAAAAGATTGTAAGCAAGTAGATAAAGAAAATTAGGGAAATTAGAAACTAAAACACCTGTAATATGTAAGGCAAGCCGTTGCTCACTTTCGACTTTAACATAATCCTGATGGATACTTTCACAAATAAATTTCAATGTATCTAAAGTATATTTATCTGATGATTCTATTGCAAAATTAATATTTGTAATATATAAAGGTTTTCTTTTTCTAAAAGTTTGTAAAGGATATAGAACGCCATAATGTTTATGATCATCTAATACATTTGCTGGTAAAGTACCAGAAGTATGTACTACTATCGCATTTTCAGCATTTATATTTTTTGATGTTTCAGCTACAAATCTTTCTTGTCTAGTGATTATGTAAATATCTGCATCCTGAGGGATGTCGATGTCTTTCCTAAAAATAAAATTATCTGTATCAATAGGATTATTGGTTACTATTTCTAATTGATCGAAATAAGATATTAGAAATCTACTAAGGTGCCAACCTACATTACCATAACCTATTACAACTATTTTCATGGTTTTAAATATTTTGAAATATTTCGTTCACTTTCTCTTTTTTTAATAGCTTCGCGTTTATCATATTCTTTTTTGCCTCTCACCAAAGCTATTTCTAATTTAGCAAGACCTTTTTCATTCAAATACAATCGTAAGGGTACTATTGTTAATCCGGATTCTTTTATTTTAGATTCTAACCTTTTAAGTTGATATTTATGTAAAAGTAATTTTCTATCTCGTTTAGGATCATGATTATTATAAGTACCATTAGAATATTCAGAAATATGTATGTTTTTAGCCCATAGTTCACCATTTTTAAAAACGCAATAGGCATCGGAAAGGGAAACTTTGTTTTGTCTAATACTTTTAATCTCAGTACCAGTTAGCACTATACCAGCCTCGTATATATCTAAAATTGTATATTCAAATTTAGCTTTTTTATTTACTATTTCTACTTTATTTGCCATAAATTATTTGAAATTACAAAGTTAATAGTTTTTGATTTAAAAGAAAAATTTTTTAAAATAAGGTCATAATTTATTTAAGGTTAAGGTAATAACAATTCCCAATTGTTTAAATTTCAGTATTATATCAATATTTTAACTTAATTAATCTCCGATACCGCTCCCACGCCCATCTGTCGTGCGATGACAAATTCAGCAGTCGCCCAATGTCTGATTC
>JAPXMM010000177.1:0-3935 GCA_033809015.1 Bacteroidales bacterium | reverse complement strand
AGCCAAATTTATGATAATGGAACAAATGTCGGTATCGGGGCAACTACATCCCCGCAATATAGAACGCATATCAAGCTATCCGGTTCAACAGAAACTACGTTATTGAATCTCCATCTTAGTGGAACAACAACTAATCAGGCTGCAATATTAAGATTTACCAATACAACAAATACCGATGCGACCGGAAATTACTCTTCTTATATTGCTGGTATTAGAACAAATTCTCCTTCGTCAGGTGCCCAAGCGCTTGCATTTGGAACAAGCTCTTCTAGTTCACCCCCTGTTGAAAGAATGCGAATAGATCCCAATGGCAATGTAGGCATAGGCACCACTACCCCACAAACTGCTTTACATGTTGCTCCTACCTCCACATCTTATGTGTTTAATGACGGCTTCGAAGATGGCACGCTATCACCATTTACTACGGGTGGCACTGCCAACTGGGCTATTAGCACTACTAGCCCTTATGCTGGTAGCTATTGTGCTGAGTCTGGCACTATAGCAGCTTCACAATCTACTTATATTCAGCTCACTCAGACTCTTCCCTCCCCAGGACAAATTAGTTTCGCTTATAAAACATCTTCTGAGTCCGGTTTTGATAAATTAAATTTCTATATAGATGGTAGTCTTATAAATTCCTGGAGTGGCGAAATAGCATGGACAGTTGTTAGTTTCTCAGTAGTTCCAGGTAGTCATACTTTTAAATGGGAGTATTCTAAAGATGGTAGCGTAAATAGCGGCTCCGATAAAGTATGGATAGACGAGATAAAAATTTCTAATTTATCAGATCTAGCTATTATAGAAGGTAATACAGATATTAGTGGCAATACAAATATTGGTGGCAATGCTATTGTTAATGGTAGTGCTGGTATAGGGATTACCTCTCCTACCAAAAAACTCCAGGTAAATGGTACCTTTGGTGTAGACATAGATAACAATAGCTCATCTCCACCCCATACTGGTTATGTAGCTTCTACTGATATAGCTTTTAGTAGAGATGATATTTCAGAGTGGACAACACTACACAGCTCGGGAGTAGATGACGCTGTCAGTTTAGTACAATCAATAGGTTTCACATTTAACCTTTTTGGTAATGACTATACTACTTTTTATGTTTCTACTAATGGATTTATTGCTTTTGGCTCATCTCCTAGTTCATCATATTCTAATTATGCTCTTCCTTCTTCAAGCTTTTCTATGCCAGTGATCTGTCCATACTGGGATGATATGAAAACAAAAGGTAATGGTATCAGGACTGCTCTATTAGGTACCTCACCCAATAGGGTACGTATTATAGATTTTGAACTTGAAACATATAGCGGTGTCTATGCAGTTACTTTTCAAGTGATACTGCATGAAAAATCAAATTTAATAAGTATTAGATATTATCTTGTAGCACCAAATGCATGTGGGCAATCTGCTACGATAGGGATACAAGGAGCAGGTGGTAGCACAGCCACTGCTGTGCCTATTTCATGTAATGCTAAGGTGCTAGATGATAATTATGAGCCACATGCTATTTCATTTTGCCCTGTTATTTATTAATAATTTTTTATGAAAAAATTTATTTTGTTATTTTTTATATTTATTATTTTGATAAATATATCTTTCTCACAAAATATTGCTATCATAGGCAAGGATACTATAAATGTGCAGACTTTAGAAGCTATTCAATTTGTGCACCCAGAGTTTGCTTTCACACCAGATACAGCAATTTTTAAAGCACAACTTTTTAAAAATTACATTTTGCCACATGCATATGCAGATTCAGCGCGTAGCTTAGGATTAGATAAAAATCCAGAAGTACAGAAGCAACTTGATAAAATCAAAAAAATCACTGAGGATTATTATTTATCTACTATTCTACAAAAACAAGAAATTAAAATTACAATATCAGAATTAGAGGCAAAAGATTATTATAATAGAAATATTATACAATTCACAGAACCAGGTATTTATTCTTATTTGATTGCATATTTACAAGATACCACTAAATCCACAATAGAGATTGTAAAAAATCAATTAATCAACTATTCTAAAATGAATAACACTTTAGATCAATTCAAAATTGGTAAAGAGGGACAATATACCATTAGTTTTGAAAAAAATATTACCATTTATCCGTCTAATCAATTTTATAATTACTTAAAAGATGCCTCAGTAGGGAAACTAATAGGTCCAGTACCATCTGGTGATATGCAAGTTATTTTTTTAATAATTGAAAAGACTCCAGAAAAGCTAAAATCTTTTAATGAAGTTAAAAATTTATGCTATGATGGTGCAATGAATGAAAAAAAACATATAATTGATGAAATATTTTATCAAAAAATATTAGAAGAATATCCGATAATTTTAAATAGAGATTTTTTTAATAAGCGTTAGTTCTATATTTATCCTAAGTTACTTTAATACATAACTGTAAATTTTAAACAAATGCTAAATAAAAATAAGGGGATTAAATGTTTAATAAAAATATAAAAGAGAGAAATGCTAAAGCTATGTGGTGGGATGGTAATAAAATACAATTTGGCACTCTACCAGATTTCTTTCACAAAGCAGATAGAGAGGCTAAACAAGCTGAACTCGAAAAGATGAAACAAATGGAAGAAAAAAATAATAATATTAATACTAAGCAAAAATAAGAATGATAATAA
This sequence comes from Bacteroidales bacterium, assembly GCA_033809015.1. Taxonomy (GTDB): domain Bacteria; phylum Bacteroidota; class Bacteroidia; order Bacteroidales; family DTU049; genus DTU049. The sequence goes on along the minus strand of JAPXMM010000177.1, from coordinate 1,281 downwards.
CTTAAAAAAAAAGGTTCTATAACGTTTTATATGTGTAAAGATTAAAAAAAAGAGTAAATTTACAAAAATGGATTTTATAGTATTATTTTCTTTATTATAGAATAGCTAAATATTAACCACAAAGCTCTCAAAGAATGCACAATGAACACAAAAAAGGATGGAATTAAAAAGGCTATAAATGGCACTTTGTGAACTTTGTGTAATATCTTAGTGTCCTTTGTGGTGAAAAAAATCAACCTAATAATTTATGCACAATAAACATTATAGAACCAATTCTCTGCAAGTGAGAACATGACATAATAAATGAAATCGTTACTTAAACTTTATTTGTTTTTATTTATTTTATCATTAAATTTAGTATGTAAAAGTCAAACGAACTTTTGTATAGATGATACTACTCATATCTTAAATGATTTACATCATATAATATATACTATTAGTGATGATAGTATGGGAGGGCGAGCAGCAGGTAGTATATACGAAATCAAGTCTATTAATTTTTTAGTAAATGAAATATTAAAATTTTTACCTAATAACTATGAGATCATAATAGATGAGTTTACTTATACTAGCTATGATGGCACAATAAAAGCTCATAATATCTCTGTATTACCTAAAAATAATAAAATTCCAATACATATATTATCTGCGCATTATGACCATCTGATGCCAGGCTCATATTACTCGCGAGAGATTAAAAATAAAAATCAAATACATCCTGGAGCCGATGATAATGCATCAGGAGTCTCTTTAGCTATAGAATTATTTAAAATATTATTAAGTGATAAATCTATTGATACAATGTATCCTGCCCCAGCTTTGATACTACTATCTGGTCATGAAACTGGTATGCATGGCTCTGAGGAATGGATTTGTAAATATAAAACACTTTATAATATTGACTTTGTTCTAAACTTTGATATGGTAGGTAGAATGGATGATAATGAATCAATATTATTGATAAGGCAAGCTACAAATGATGAAGTTTTAAATAAATGTTTTTTTGAAAATTACAAAAACAATGCAAAGAAATTTAATATAAATATAAAATATACTGATGAAGGGTTTAGACAAACTGATGGATATAATTTTTATATTAATAAAATACAGTCTTGCACCATAAGCACGGGAGTCCATTCAGACTATCATAGAGCGTCAGATACTCCAGACAAAATTAATTACAAGTCTATTTATAAAATTATCCTTTCACTATATAATCAAATATTTGATACTTAAAATAGCTTGATTAAGGTATAAATAATAACAATCAATATAAAATAA
>JAPXMM010000176.1:0-3964 GCA_033809015.1 Bacteroidales bacterium | reverse complement strand
AAGCTTCTCAGAGCAGATAGAATGCGATGTCGCCATTCGAAGCTAGTAGGTAGAGAAATACGAAGTTCTTTAGAGCATTCACGTAAGGTTTTACCCTCGAGCATCAGACGAATGTAGTCCAACATTAATTCTTTTTTATGTAAGTAATAAACAAAGGTGCCAGTAGTTTCACGGAAGTTTTTACCACATTTTTTGCATTTATACATTTGTTGTCCTTGCTGGTGACCATTTTTTTTGATATGGATGCTTTTGCAATTAGGACATTGTGGAGAGACACTTTGAGCTTTTAGATGTTGATAATCGACTACGTCGTTGCCTTGGAGTTTCATCTTATTGTAGAGATTATTGAGAAATTCTAAATTTAGTTGTTTGCCTTGTGAGAGGTGCTCTTGGAGGTTTGATACTATATCTTTCATATTTAAAATTTTGTTGCAAAGGTAATATATTTTTAAAATATTAGCATATAAATATTTAAACATAATTAATTTTCTACCCCCACCTTTTCCTTTCTTTATTTTTTTTGTACCTTTGCATTATCATTGTGTTTTTGTTAAAATTTTTTATTGGATAATGAAAGGTATTGTAGCGATTGTAGGACGTCCAAATGTTGGAAAGAGTACTTTATTTAATAGATTAGTAGGAGAGAGAGTTTCTATTGAGGATCCTACTAGTGGTGTAACTCGTGATAGAATTTATGGTAAAGGTTTTTGGAATGGAAAAGAATTTTCCATTATTGATACAGGTGGTATTGTTATCAAATCCGATGATATTTTTCAGCAAGAAATTAAAAAACAAGTTGATTTAGCCCTAGATGAGGCAGATTTAATATTGTTTATGGTTGATATACAAGATGGTATCACTCCTTTAGATCTTGACATTGCTGATATGTTACGTTCTCATAATAAACCTGTTTTTTTAGTAGCTAATAAAACTGATAATAATATTGTTTACAATGATCATACAGAATTTTATCAATTAGGTGTTGATACTATTTTCCCCATTTCTGCTAAAAATGGCTTTGGCACTGGAGAACTATTAGATGCTATTGTTGATAAGCTTCCAATAGATGAGAAGGAAGATTTAGAATATCCAAGAATTGCTATTGTGGGAAAGCCTAATGTGGGCAAATCGACTATTTTGAATACTTTAATTGGTGAAGAACGTTCTATTGTTACTCCTATTGCTGGTACTACTCGAGATTCTATTTATCATCTTTTTAATAAATTTAATTTTAATTTTTATTTAGTTGACACTGCAGGCATTAGAAAAAAAAATCGTATTAATGACAATATAGAGTTTTATTCTATTACTCGTAGCATTAGAACTATTGAAAATTCTGATGTATGTTTATTAGTTATCGATGCTACTGAGGGTATAGGTGCTCAGGATTTAAATATTTTAAATTTGATCAATAGTAATAAAAAAAGTGTCGTTCTTGTTGTTAATAAGTGGGATCTTATAGAGAAAGATAATAAAACAGATAAAATGTTTCGTGAATCTTTGATGAATAAATTAGCTCCTCAAGATCATATACCTATCATTTTTACTAGTGCTATTAAAAAGCAAAGATTAATTCAAGTTTTAGAAGTAGTGCAAAAAGTATATGATGATCGTAAAAAAAGAATTCCCACCTCTACATTAAACAAAATTATGCTTAGTGAATTTGAAAAAAATCCACCTCCTTTGACTAAAGGTAAAAAAGTAAAAATTAAATATTGCACTCAGTTACCTACTCCATATCCTTCTTTTGTATTTTTTTGCAATTTGCCACAATATGTTAAAGAACCTTACAAAAGATTTACTGAAAATAAAATACGTAAACATTTCGGGTTTGCTGGTTCTCCAGTAATTATTTATTTTAGAGAAAAATAATATGAGATTGGATAAATTTCTATGGAGTGTTAGGTTATTTAAAACTAGATCTTTAGCTACTGATGAATGTAAAAAATCTAGAGTTAAAGTCAATGGTGTCGTTGCTAAACCTTCTAAAGAAATTAATAATTCTGATATTATTGAAATAAAATATCATTTTTATACCAAAACTATTCGCATTATTGCTATTCCTACTCAAAGAATTAGTGCTAAATTAGTAAATGAATTTATTTTAGATATTACTCCCGTAGATGAGTACGCTAAATTATATATGATGCGTGAAAGTACTCTTTCTTATAAGCCTAAATGGAAGGGTAGACCTACAAAAAAAGATAGACGCAATATTGATGAGTTTTTTACTAATTTCCCAGAAAATTAATGGTTTATTTTGTATTTTATTATATTTTAAATTGAAAATTTAAAAATATTTGATGCTGTAATGGAATGTTTTTATTATTGGGCTGCCACAATTGATAATTTATAGATAAATTAATACCATTAGTTGGAGTATAGTTTATCCCGGTTATATATCCATTACCTGGGTAATGAGCATACCAGCTTTCATTTGCTAGATTTATTTTATTTACATATAATTTATCAAATCGTGCAAAAAAACTTAAGTTTTTGTAGAATTTATAAATACCATAAAAAGAAAAACCATATAAATCGTTATTTTTAATATAAAGATTATTTTTCCTATAATTGTATTCACCTCCTATTTTTACAGCATTAGATATCTCATAGCCAGTAAATATAGAGAATAGTTGTCTCTCAGCAGGTTTGAGAGAATCTTTTGATTTAGAATAGTCATAATAAAAACGAATTATAAAATTTTCTATAGGTTTAATGTCCAGTCCAGATGCTAATTGTAAATCGCCAAAATTATCTTGATCATATCTATTCCCTTCACCATTAGTAATAGCTAGGTCAAGATTTAGATATTTATTTATTTTTAAAAAACTGATTACTCCAAGATCTGCACTTGGTAAAAGGAAATATTTATCTTGAAATGTTTCTGCTATATATTTTAATCCCCAAAATTTATCTTGAGTGTGATAATTATTTAATCCTACACTACCGATATTTAGTTGAATATTATCATTTATTTTCCATATTAATTCTGCTATTTTTAGCTGCATTGTATAATAGCTACCTACATTTTCTTTATAATGTATATCTATCAAATTACCAGTGGAATCTTTTATATAAATTTTTTCAATTGTTGTTGGTCTGCCAGCTTCTATAATAATTTTACCAGAAAATTTGTTGTTAAAATTATATTGTTGTCCCAGATATGCTCTATCTATTGCAAAGGCAAATTTTTTATCTGTATTATTTGTAATATTATATTCAAATTTACCAAAAACATCAATTATTGGAACCCATTTGTTGGTTGTACTATCTTTAGTTTGTGATAATAAATTATTTGATATTAAAAGTATAATCAAAAAAATTAGCTGGTATTTCATAAATTTACAATTTATTTTTTTAATTTGCAAAAGTAAAAATATTATTTTTATTAAGTTAATATTACTCTAATATTAATAAATTTTTAAGAAAAAGTTCTTTTTTATTTGGATTTATTTGTAATATTTTCTTCCCTTATGGTAAATAAATTGCTCCACTGCATGATTCTTTATTAGAGTGAGTTACTTTTGTACTAGTATTATATAAGCCGAGCCACCTTAATAATCCTAAAAATGCAAATATAATTGCTTCTTTATAGTCTATTATTTCATTATTTGGTAATATAATTTGTCCATCATAAAGATCTACCAACCTCTCTATTAAAAATTTATTATGTGCTCCGCCACCTGATGCTAATACTCTACCATTTTGTGGCAATTTATTTGAAATTGTAATAGAAACGTATTCTACAATTGTTCGTAATAAGTCATTAATAGTAAATTGATCTGCATATTTATCTATTAAAGGAATAAACTCTTTTTCCACTATTTCTCTACAGAGTGAATGATTATCAAAAGTATCATTAATTTTAAGTAGATTAGTTAGTAAACCATCTACAATTAGACCATTTCGAGCTAATTCACCGTTGTTATCATAAGATAAATTAATCTTTTGAGTTACATAA
>JAPXMM010000175.1:0-3986 GCA_033809015.1 Bacteroidales bacterium | reverse complement strand
AACGCCACTTTTGATTTAAAAGAGGAGCTAAACTTTTTTCTTGACCTTTTTTCCATAAGACAACTTTTTAATTATTTATACGTTAATTTTTTTTATTTTGTTGTCCTAAAAAAGGGAACCATTATAAACTTAATGCTAATAAAATAATACCGATAAAAATTAATTGTTTCATAATGTTTTTGAGTTTTATTTTATAAATTTATTTGTGCTGTCGGGTTTGGGACTAAATTGTTTAAAATGATAAACTTCGTTTAGTTCACTCTCTTCAGTTTTTTTTCCATTAACCATTCTATAAAGTTTTGTAATCACGAACGTTGTATCATTTATTATATTTCCCTCTCTTACATATGTTCGGTATGGTGGTTCTGAAGGGCACCAACGCTCATATAATATTTGATTATTTTTTATATTGAATACACCCCAAAAGAATTTAATATTTTTAATATGGTTATAAAATTCTCCATTTTGAAATCTTTTTTCTCTTTCTGATAGGTCTTCAATAGGGATAGTACCGGCATATGTTATAATGCCATCTTTGTATAAAAAAAATACTTCGAATATATTATTAAATTTTATATAATAATATCCATCAATTTTCAATTCTTTACCGGTGTATTCTTGTTTAGGCAAAGATAGTTCGTCGTCTTTAAATATAACCGGTTCTTCACAAGATAAGCAAAAAACAAGAAGTAAAAAATAAAAGACAATTTTTTTCATGACTTATGATTTTTTTGCAAAAGTATACTTTTATTTGTTTCTTTTTATTAAGTAAAGAAAAAAATATTTTTTAAAGTTGTTACAACTATAAATAGTTTGAAATTACATATATTTTAAAATATTACCTTTAATTCTCTATTCAGGCGGATAATACACTTTCCAATCCATACGTTGTAAGTCCTCTAATCTAAGTTGATAACGATGTAATACCATATTATACTTACTTATGGTATCACACGGAATATTCTCATAAATACTATCACTTACAATTATAAATTGAGCATATAAACAAGAATTTAAATACTTTACCCAATCGCCTCCTTTAGGTGCATGTATTTCCCATTGCTCTTGAGGCGATATTTCACGAGCAAGATCAGTACAATCGAAAAGAGTATCACTGAATAATGTTACATATTCAGTCCATTGACATAAAATTAGTTCATTAGAATTATTTACAATTGTAATATAATAATGTTTTTCTTTACAAGCAGTACAAAAAATCAGTATGCCTAATAGGTTTATAAACAACAAGTTTTTTAAATTTAGTTTCATGATAATTATATATTATATATTACGGTCTTCTTTGATTATTATAAATATGATTTCCACTACCAATAAACAGTGCATTTGAAAACGGATCTATTATTCCCCTTCATAAACAATAGTATAATTCATTGCTTTCAATTCTTCCAACGTTAAAACATATCTTTCTTCGAAAAGATCTTTTTCTTGAATTTCTTGCCAATTATGAGCATCTAAAATACTTTTTCTAAATATAATTATATTTAATTTCCTATCATTCTTAAATAATTCAGTCCAGAAGTCAATTTTATAATCTTTATTCTTTTCAAGATAAATTAAATATCCTTTGGGTAGGTCTTTGATATTTACTATAGAGTCTTCACAATTAGCATAAAAAAAAATATCCTCACTACTCATATTTTTAATGGTAAACGCCATGTCTGGTTCTTCACTATACCTTTCAGGGCAACCTTGTAAACATAATACAACTGACATCAAAAGAAAATACTTAATTAGCTTCATAACTGTAAAATTTTATAAAAAAAACACTTGACCATTATTATTCCCCTTCATAAACAATAGTATAATTCATTGCTTTTAATTCTTCTAAAGTTAAAACATACCTCTTGTCAAAAATATTTTGTTCTTGAATTTCTTGCCATGAATATTGATTTAATGTACTTTCTTTGTAGATAAGAATGTTTAACTTTCGATTATTGTTGAAAAGAATTGTATAATAAAGAGATTTGAGAGTATCTTGACTGTTAATAAATTCGAGTGGTTGATGAGTCGAATATCCAGAAGTCATTACTGAGTCAATAGTGTTTTGAAATAAATAAATTTTTTCATGACACTTATTTACTATAGAATAATACATGTCCGGATTATCTTGCTTAGGACAAGCTGTTGTAAACACTATCAAAATTGATAATGATAAAAATAATTTTAGAATTTTCATGTCTAAATATTTAATTAAGTGTCCCCCTATAGTAGGACAGTTTTTTTATTTTTTAACATTGCAAAATTATACTTTTATTTGTTTCTTTTTGGTTAAGTAAAGAAAAAATCGTTTTTTTATCATAAAGTGAAAATTAGAATTAACAATTACGAATTACGAATTGACGCTTCGAGAGCCTCAGCGTCCCCAATAACCCCTCCCTACCTTTCCGATTACCCCTCTAAATCTCCCCACTTGGAGCAAAGCGAAAAGCATGAGTACCTTAATGTAAAATTCAAACAGCCCCACGAATAAATGGGGAGACTTGAAAGATATATGAAAACGAGAGAATTACAATAAAAAACCATTTTTTTAAATCAATGTATTTTTCCAAAACAACTATTTATACGAACTGTTTGTAAAGAGTTTTCTTTTCCGCCTCGGATATTTTACGTTAAAAACAGACGCCGCTTGGAGCGTTAAAAAAATCATACTGTTTGACGAACGTTAGGGCGAAGCCCTAAAAGGAGGAGTTTATGATTTTTAGCGACAAGCAAGGAGGTTTAGTAAAATATCCGCAGCGGCGGCTTTTTTTTGTTACTTTTTTTCAGCTGAAGAAAAAAAAGTAAAGGAAGAAAAGACAAGAGAATTTAAAACCGACACACTATTATTAATAAAGTGAAAATTTTTCGAATAAAATTCTTTGCGTTCTTTGGGTTAAAAAAAAAGGAATTACCGCATTTTATGTATATCCTTTATTTTATCCATTTATTGGCTACTGTGCTGTCGGGTTTGGGCGAAAATTGACGGAAATAAAAAGTGTCGTTTACTGTATATCTTTCATCATTAGATAGGTCATAAAATGAGGTAATACGAAAAGTAGTATCGTTTAATATAACTCCTTCCATTATCCCCGTCCATTTTGTGAAATACTCCTGAGGATAATAAAGTTCAAATTTAATAGTTTGATTATCAACAACAAACAATCCCCAATTTGAACGTTCATAATTTGAATTTATATCACGTTCCATAAATTGTTTAACATATTCATCCGCTTCTTTTAATGATAAAGCACCCCCTCCCATATGCAATACAATGCCATTTCTATAAAAACAATATGCAAATATGCAGTTATTACCTTCACAATCAAGATATCTATAATAATATCCATCCATTCGTAATTCATTTCCTGTATAAAGAGTTTTTTTTAAGATAAAATCTTTATACGCAATTAGCTTTTCACAAGATAAGCAAAAAACAAGAAGTAAAAAATAAAAGACAATTTTTTTCATGACTTATGATTTTTTTTGCATGGCATTTTCTTACTGTTTATTTTGGAAAAAGACGTTTTTCAAAATTTAAGGTTTTGGCGGATTAGTTTTAAACTTTTCCAACATATCTAAAAAATCCTGCTCCGTATAAATGGGATATTTATAGTTTAAATCATTCTTTTTAGGTTCAGAGATTTTATATACTACCAAATACCTGCATCCTATCATGCCACTATTATTAGGATTAAAACCACCCTCTTTTTTGTTGCCTTTATATTTTGTAGAACCAACATAAAAACTATAATTGTATTGAACCGCAAAAGTACCGGATATGGAAGAATTTATTGTGCCAATAGCATAAGCCGGCTCATGGTAGATTTCTTCTAATAACTTCTTTTCTTTTTGGCAAGAACTTAAGTGTCCCCCTTTATTAGGACAGTTTTTTTTATTTGTTAATATTTTTATTTTAAAAAGAACTTTATCTTTAACATTGCAAAAATATACATTTTTTTAATACTTTCAATAGTTTTATACTATTT
>JAPXMM010000174.1:0-4012 GCA_033809015.1 Bacteroidales bacterium | reverse complement strand
AGTATGAAAAATATAAAAGAAAACATTAAAAAAGCAAAAGATATTATTAATAATTTAACATTTAATGAAAATACATTAAATATTTTAACATTTTACAAAAAAATGACTTTTCGGAGTAGACTCATATATTTAATAACTATAACATTAGGGATTTATGGTGGAATTGAATTTTTATATAATTTTTCAGATATATTATTAGCCGCTATAATAATTCCAAATATGATAGGTTTATTAATATTGTCTGATGAGGTTAAGGATTTAAAGATAAATTTTTCAAAAATCCAAAATATTATAATCCATCAAAATAATATATACTTGTTAAATTAATTATATTTTTAGGAGGTTAAAAAAATGAATAAAAAATTAAGCAAAAAAATTGAAATTCTTACACTAGAATTAGCGGAAACTCCCAGCATAGTAGGGACAAAATACGAAAATGATGTGGTAAGAAAAATATATGAAAAATTTTTAAATATGGAGTATTTTAAAAAATACCCTGAAAATTTAAAATATGTACCTATAAAAAATGACCCTTTAGGAAGAAAAAGTGTAATGGCTATGGTAAAAGGTGAAAAAGGGAATAGCAAAAAAACAGTAATATTGATAGGTCATACTGACACAGTAGGAATTTCCGATTATGGTACTTTGAAAGACTATGCAACTAAACCTTTAGAATTAGTAGGAAAATTAAAAGAAATATCCATACCAGAGGAAGCTCTAAAAGATTTAGAATCAGAAAAATATCTATTTGGTAGAGGAATATTTGATATGAAATGTGGAGTAGCCACATTGATGACTATAGTAGAGGCTATTTCAGATGATGTGAAAAATTTTGAAGGAAATATTGTATTTGCTGCCGTATGTGATGAAGAAGGTAATTCAGGAGGTATGCTTTCTGTTGTACCTGAATTAGTTAATCTAGAAAAAAAAGAAGAATTTGAATATCTAGCAGTAATCGATACAGATTATAGTGCTCCTAGATATGATGGAGATAATACTAGGTATATATATGTAGGAACTGTTGGAAAACTAATGCCCAGCTTTTATATTGTTGGTTCTGAAGCTCATGTTGGAGATCCATTTAAAGGATTGGATCCAAATCATATATCTTCAGCTATTGCAGTGGAGATGGATTTTAATACTAAATACTGTGATGAAGCAGAGGGAGAAGTTACAGTCCCACCTATATCTTTAAGACAGCAAGATTTAAAACCAGAATATTCAGTACAAACTGCAAAAACAAGCCATCTATATTTTAATTTTAGTACCCATAGCAGTACTCCAGACCAAATGATGGATAAGGTAATAGATGGAGCTAATTTAGCATTTAAGAAAGTTATAGATAGTTTAAATGTTGAATACAAAAAGTACTGTGACTTTAATGAATTCCCCTATGAGAAATTACCTTGGGAGCCAAGGGTTATGTCATATGAACAATTATATGAAAAAGTAAAAGAAGAAAAATGCGAAGAAGTTGATAAAGTAATAAAACAATTAGAAGAGGAATTATTGGATAATCCTAATATAGATGAAAGAGCTTTTGCTCTTAAAATGGTGGAAACTCTACACAATATGTGGTCAGACAAAAATCCAGTAGTAATAGCATATTATTCACCACCATATTATCCACACATATATGTAAAAGGCGAATCCCCATTGGAGAAAAAACTATTAAATGTAGTGAATGAAGTTATAGAAGAAACTGAAACAGATTATGATATTAAAATGAAAAAATTCTATCCTTATATATCAGATTTAAGCTATGCCGCAGCTCCCAGAGAAGAAAATGCTATAGGTTCATTAAAAAATAATATGCCTGGATTTGGGACTAAATATAATTTGCCTATTGAAGAGATGCAAAAATTAAATCTACCAGTAGTAAATATAGGTCCCTTTGGGAAGGATGCCCATAAATTTACAGAAAGACTGGAAAAAGATTATTCTTTCAATGTTGCACCAAAACTAGTATATCAAACTATAGTTAAATTATTGAAATAGAAACAAATAAAGCTGCCATGATTAATTTCAATGGCAGCTTTATAAATCCTTAATTACTTCTTCATCTAATATTCCCTTACATCTTTTTCAATCAGGTATTAGTAAGATCAAAAATGTATAAGTTTATGAAATACTACATAATCTATGTAATATTTAAGGATTTTTATTAACTCTAAATTCAAAAATATTGTTTTATCTTTATTATGACATGAACCCCGCCTAGCTTTCATGTCTCTAATTTTAAGCTTGGGGTTTAAGTATATCATTGTTGTCAACTAATTTATAAATATTGTCTAGAGATTCATTAAAATACACATAGGCTTTTTCATACAGTCAATCATTATATAGTTTTTATTTTCTTTGAATATCATTTTATCTTTTACATGCATAATATATAAAACCTCTAAAATATTTTATTGTCTCTTCTTTTGATTCCCTGACCTTTAACCGATATTGCTTTCCTAAGTATTTGAAAAATTCACCACTTACATACTCTTTGTCACTTTTTACTGATTGAAACTTTTTAAAATAGTTGATACTTTAACACTTTTATCTGGTCTAACATTTAAATTTATATTTTTAATATTTATGATTTTTTAAAATACAAAAATACAATAAAATTTATAAAATAATAATAAAACTAAAAGCTAATTGCTCAGCAATTAGCTTTTAGTTAAAAAAAAATATTATTATAAAAAAATTAGTTTTCTTTAATAGAAACGTAAGATCTATTGCCACGAGTTTTTTTGAAGATTACTATGCCGTTTTTAAGAGCATATAAGGTATGATCGCGACCAATGCCGACATTTTCACCAGGATAATGTTTAGTACCACGTTGGCGAACAATAATATTACCTGCTTTCACTAATTCACCGCCAAATTTTTTAATTCCGAGACGTTTACTGTGGGATTCTCTACCATTACGAGAACTACCCACTCCTTTTTTATGTGCCATATCTAATTACTATTTTTTAAGCTTGAATATTTAAAATTTCTACCTTTGTCAGATAAGGACGAAAACCACGTTTTACTCTATATCCTTTGCGATTTTTCTTTTTAAAAACAGTTACTTTAGGCCCTTTAAGATGTTCTAAAACTTTAAAAGTTATTTTAGCTCCATCTACATTAGGCGTACCTATTTTCACATCATCATCATTAGCTATCAATAATACTTTATCACTTTCTACAGTGCTATCTGGTTCAGCAGCTAACCTACTAATATATAACTTAGTGCCCTCTGTGACCTTAAATTGTTTTCCACCCAATTCTACTATTGCAAACATTGTACATAAATTTTGGATTGCAAAATTATATAAAATATTTTAATTAAAAAAATTTTTATTTAATTTTTATACTTCATTAAGTTTTTAATTTGTTCTATAATAATTAATATATATAAAAATTATGCTAACTCATATGGATAAAAAATATTTTTAAGATCAAGCTTTATCTAACAATCTGCAGTGGTAACCCTTTATATCCTTTTTTGGTCTCAATTAGTATATAATATTGCCCACTTTCTAGAGAACTTATATCACAATCTATTGTATTTTTGTAAGGTTTTAGTATTCCATCAAAAAATTCTATTTGTTGTCTACCCAAAATATCTATTATTTTTAACTTAGCATGGATAGATTCACTTACAATTAGTGATAAAGAAATTGTTGTAGTAGCAGGATTAGGATAAAGATTAATTATAGGTAAAAGATTTTGACTTTCTACGTTATTTGTGTTCTCTAAGAAAACTGGTTGCGTCCATGCATATTTATTAGATATGAAGCCATCTATAATCAATTCGGCTCTTACATATGGATAGTCTTGTAAAATATATTGTGCATAACCAACATTTACACTATATAACAAAGTATGTCCTGGCCCCCAAAAGTCAATTTTTGTTGCATTACTATTAATTTCTATTGTTTTAAAAGTATTATAGTTAGTTACATTATAATTATAAATTTCAACACCTGTAGATGCATAAAAATTACCATTTTTAATAGCTTGATAAACATTA
>JAPXMM010000173.1:0-4033 GCA_033809015.1 Bacteroidales bacterium | reverse complement strand
AAACGTTATAGAACCAATAAAATTATAAGAACGGAAAAATTAATAAAACTTTAATCTAATAAATTATGAAAAAAATAATAAAAAAAATTTGGTTATTTGAATTTTTTTTTGTAAATTTGTTTTTTAACTTTAAAAATATAAAAATATGAGACCAAAAAGTATTTTACTCGTTTTTCTTTTATTCGTAACTCAGTCTGTATTTGCACAAATAATGTTTCAGAGTCATTACGGAGGCACAGCAGATGATTTTGGCTGCAAAGTTATACAGACCAGCGACAATGGTTATTTTGTTGCTGCAATTACTGAAAGTTACGGAGCAGGGTATAGAGATATTTTCCTTATTCGAACCAATGAATTTGGAGATACTTTGTGGACAAAAACAATTGGTGGCTTACAAGATGATCAACCCAATGCCATGAAAAAAACTAGCGATAATAATTATATTATTGCCGGATCAACCTCCAGTTTTGGAGCAGGCAACAGTGATGTATATTTGCTCAAAGTGGATCAAAATGGAGATACTATCTGGACAAAAACTTATGGTGGTAGTATGGGCGATCAGGCTCACGATGTTATTCAAACATCAGATGGCGGATATTTAGTTGTTGGTAGCACTACAAGTTTTACATCAGGATTTAGCAGTGTTTATGCCATCAGAACTGATAGTAATGGAGATACTCTTTGGACAAAAACTTACGAAGAAAAAGATGACAATGCTGGTTGTTCAGTTGTTCAATTATCTGATGGAGGTTTCTTTTTTTGTGGTTTAACACAAGAATATGCTTTGAGTGGTACAGCGGATTGTTATTTTATTAGAACAAATTCACAAGGTGATACTCTTTGGACAAAGACCTATGGAGGGAATAATTATGATGGTGCATTTTATGCGTATGATGCAGGTAATGGTATTATTATTTCAGGTACAACCAAAAGTTTTGGTGCAGGTGGGAATGATATTTTTTTAGGATTATTCAATTATAACGGAGATAATTTATGGATAAAAACCTATGGTGGAATGAATAGTGATTACGGTGGAGCGTTTGCACGTACCAATGATAATGGCTATATCATTACTGGTTATACTAAAAGCTTTGGAGGGGGAGATCAAAGTATGTATTTAATAAAAACAGATAATAATGGTGACACACTATGGACAAGAACATTTGGACAAATAGGTGGGTGGGGAGGATGCGTACAACAAACATCAGATAATGGCTATATTATTTCAGGAAATATAAGCTGGTATGGTAAAGGAATTGATGTGTATTTGGTAAAAACAAATTCTGATGGTATATCTGGTTTTCATCAGATAATTAAACCAGATTCAACATTTAATGTCTTTCCTAATCCAAATAATGGTACATTTACTATTCAGTTGGATAAAGCGCACTCTAATGTGTCTATTTACGTTTATGATTTAATGGGAAGGATAGTGTATTCAAAGAATGGTTTGTTTGATCAATTAAACACTGAGATAATTAAACTTCCTAATGTTTCTGACGGTTTATATTATTTACATCTTTCAAGTGAAAACATAAATGTTTTTGAAAAAATAATAATTAAAAAATAATTGCATATGAATACAAATACATTTCTTAAAAACAAATTGATGCTTTTTGCATCCATAATTTTCTGCATTCAGGGTTTTGCTCAAAATCAAAGCATGTTACTTCCTGTGCCGGGAATTTATAGTACAAGCACAAACGATTATGAAGGATGTAAAATAATCAATTTTAGCAATCCTGGTAATCCGGTGATATATGAATTACCAAAGCACACATTTTACGTTGAAGGAATCCAAGGACGACCGCATGATGAATATGATTTGGGGCATGCTGATCCTTCAATGAATGAAAAATACCTCGGACAGCACCCAATGTTTGCACAAAATATTGTGCATGATAAAGACGGCAACCTGCTGTTTTTTATTGTGGATAATAATATTTATAACAGATATGGGGAAGCATTTGTAAAATACCTTCCAGACTATGAGGATGAACCAATGTATGGGACATTTTCATATTTACATGATGGTATAATGTATGATAATTGGATAGATGGTTCATATTATAACCGGTTTAATGTGAATACTACCCATATATCAATAGACCCAGAAATAGTTATTTTCCCTATATATGGCGAGTGCTATAAATATGGACTCATTTATTTATTATTTAATAGTTATGCTCCTGATAGTGCAAGTAAATTATTTTACAGAACACTGACATATTATAATGAAAACAAAATTGTATTATCTAATCCAATAGAAATATCTAAAAATTTTCCTTTATCTAATGCTTGTGATAATTATTCAAATAGAGGTCTCGCAATATCAGAATACAGAGAAGAATATGACAATTATTTATTATTTGTACATTATTATAACGCTTTTTATATTCTTACTATAGATAATACAGGCAATATAGATACTAATAATATTAAAGATTTTATAGTAATAGAAAATATGATCAATCCGACTTATTTCCATAAACAATATTCTACTGAAATGGAAGTAATAAAAATAGAAAGTGGTTCTGATACTTACTATCTAGTGGCTATGGGTTCATGTTATGGTGGTCTTGATTCCAGTGATGCACTGATAACAGAGTTTCTGTTGAATTATGATAGCTTGAATGTTGTAAGTAAATGGGAATATCATTTGCCAATGAATACATCTACTACAAACCCTTTTTTTAGAGAATATATCAAGGGTCTTGAATATGATCCTAATGGTAATTTATATGTAACCTATAGAGGACAAGGACATGACAAGTTGTATTATCATATAGCGGGAAGTAGCAATTTGAATTATATAGACATGCAGGATAAGTATTATAATGCTTCTAATTATCAATATTCTGAAATAGAATTAGGCAGGGATGGTAATTTATATTTTTTATATTCAAATGAAAATGAAACATCTGGAGGTATATCACGTCTTAATTTAAGTTCATTAACATGGGAAGAGAATGTGTTCCCTGATGTGATTAATAAAGTGTATTTTTCTCATGATTACGGCTTCAATAGTGATGAATCAAAAATACTCCTTTTTGCTGACCAGATAGATGGCAGCGATTATGTATCATATTATGAAACGGTTGATCAACAATGTTGCATTGATCATATTTATTATGATAACTGGCCCTCACAACAGTATTTTGACCAAAATCCTGTATGGACATGGTCTCCCGGCATTGGAAATAATCCATTTCATAGCATTAATGGAGAGATATTAATAAATGAAGATGTAAAAATTTATTCTGGTAAAGAAGTAACCATAAAAAATTTAAAATTTAAATTTAATAGTAATAAAAAATTAATAATAGAACCAGGTGCTAAACTTGTATTAGATAATTCTGTTTTAACTTCAGTTGATAATTGCGAACAATCTATTATGTGGGAGGGCATAGAAGTTTGGGGCAACAGAGACATACCTCAATATCCAGAAAGCAATCAGGGAGTAGTGGAATTAAAAAATGGTGCTACCATAGAAAACGCCCGCTGTGCCATTACCACCTGCCAAAAAGATACTGTTGGAAATATACTATGGAATTATACAGGCGGTATTATACATGCAAAAAATGCTAATTTTATTAATAACCGAAAAGTAATAGAATTTCTTTCTTATCATAATATTTTACCTAATGGTCGTGAAATTGATAATTCCAGCTATTTTAATAACTGCACTTTTGAAACAAATGCACAACTATCAGACCCAGGCACATTACCTGAAACATTTGTAAGTTTATATGATGTGAAAGGCGTCAAATTTTTGGGCTGTACTTTCCAAAATACAGCCCCGACAGGTGTTTATTCTACCATACATAGAGGCAATGGTATTACTAGCGTTGATGCAAATTATGAGGTTAAACCATTATGTTTAAATCCTTATATATATCCTTGCTCTGAATACCAGCCAAATACTTTTCAAAATCTGTATTATGGTATTTATGCCAGTAATACAAACCCTGCAATAACATTAACAATTAACGGGAATAATTTTGATAATAATCATAGAAGTATATTTTTAAAA
>JAPXMM010000172.1:0-4121 GCA_033809015.1 Bacteroidales bacterium | reverse complement strand
CAGATGTGTATAAGAGACAGAATTAATTTAATAAATTATCCTTTAATTTTTAACTTTTACATAATAATAAGAGTGATAGTACTAGCAATCATAAATTGTTGTTGAAGTGTCTATTACAATCGTCGCTTCTATTTCTCGCATACTACATTATTACCCCACACTTTTTCTATCTCCATTTTATCATCATCAGATAGATTGTACAGATCGTATATTTTTTGATTAATTTCATTTTCTCGGCTTTTGATTAGGTTTTTATAAAAGTCAATCTGGTTAGGTAGCTGACAATTTTCGAGAGTTTGACTTGCTTGTATAATGGCATTTACTAGATTTGCAATATATTTTATTCTCTAAAAAAATTTATTAACTTTGTCTAAAATACTATTAAATTTATGAAATACGGGAATATTAGAGAAGAAGAATTAAAAAATAAAATAGCTCATGATTTTTTCTGGTTATATGATTGTACAAAAATAATCGGTAATGTAGACTTTTGTGTTAGCAAGTGGCAAGGTACAAAAGATGATACAGAACCACAATCTCTATTATGGGCAGAGGCAAAGGCAGGCTCTTCAGATATATATACTTCTATTGTTCAGCTGATATTAACTATTGGCAAGGCTCGTACTTTTGATAAATATTTGCCTCCATCTTTTCTTGGTGCTTTTGATGCAGAAAAGATTGCTTTTATTCCATATAATGATATTCATGATATTTTTTATATAAATGATTTTAACTGGAAAGTAACTCCTTCTAATCATTCTACTAAAGAGTTTCAGATTATTTATAATAAGGTTAAAAAAATTATTGATGAAAAAACTCTTTTGTTTTCTTATGAAAAAGACGATAAGGAACTAAAAAAATTTATAAAAGATAACTTTAAACATGGCAATTTTGGACAAAGCAAAATAAAGATTGATAAAAATAATTTCATGGTGGTTTATAATAAGTGGTTGCAGACAGTTAAGCCAAGTATCGATGTTAATTGGGATGCTGCCAAAAAAAGTGGTATCATTGATGGAGATTTTTATTTGGCTGATTTACTTTCTGATGAAAATGTTACGCTAAAAGATAAACTATTTGTTTTACTCAAACATGATCATTATGAGTTGGATAGAAAAACAGATGAAACAGGCCTATTCAGTAGTAAAAAAGCTGAATTTAAAGATAATCAAAAAGCACACAATCAATTTTGGAATAAATATGAACGCCCACCATTAGAAGAATATTGGGATTACATCGTGGAGAGAAGAGACCTGCTCGTGCCACAAGATATCAGAGAAAGGAAAGGTAGTTTTTTTACACCACAGAAATGGGTGGAACTATCGCAAAAATACCTTACCGACGTACTGGGCGAAAACTGGCAAGATGAATATTATGTGTGGGATTGTGCCGCTGGCACGGGTAACTTGCTTGCAGGACTTACTAACAAATACAACATTTGGGCTTCTACCTTAGATGAACAAGATGTAGAGGTGATGAAAGATAGAATAAAAAACGGAGCCAATCTATTAGAAAGCCATGTATTTCAATTCGATTTTCTAAATGATGATTTCAGCAAACTGCCAGAAGGGTTACTGGAAATAATTAATGACCCAGAAAAAAGAAAAAAATTAGTCATTTATATCAATCCACCGTATGCAGAGGCAACCACAGCAAAAACTGTTACAGGTACTGGAAAAAATAAAGCAAAAACTGCCACTAATAATAAAATTTATTTGAAATATAAAAATGAAATTGGTAATGCAAGTAATGAGATTTTTGCTCAATTTTTAATAAGAATTTATATGGAAATTCCTGATTGTATTATTGCTCATTTCTCGAAACTTAAAATACTTCAAGCTGATAATTTTAGGATATTTAAAAATGTTTTTCAAGCGAAGTTGTGTAAACTTTTTGTGGTACCTGCATTTACATTTGATAATGTAAAAGGCCAATTCCCTATTGGGTTTCATATATGGAATACTTCATTAAAAGAAAGATTTAATTATATCAAAGCTGATGTGTATGATGAGAAAGGTCAATTGATAGGACATAAAGGATTTTATGGTAATTTACCACCAAGTATAAATAAATGGATAGTTAAATTTAAAGTAAATTCTAATAATATTATTGGATTATTATCAAATTATCCACCTGATTTTCAAAATCAAAATAAAGTATTTATAAAAATTAATCAAACAGCAAGAAGCGGGCCAATATGGATAAATAAAACAAATCTCATTTCAATCTCAATTTATTTTGCAGTTCGTCATTGCATTGAAGCCACTTGGCTCAACGACCGTGATCAATTTCTTTATCCAAATGACGGTTGGAAAAGCGATACCGAATTTCAAAATGACTGTCTTGCTTTTACTTTGTTTCATACTCAAAATAAGATCACATCAAAAGAAGGCATAAATCATTGGATACCATTCACAGAAGACGAAGTGAATGCAAGAGATAAATTTGATAGCCATTTCATGACCGATTTCATTCAAGGAAAAATAAAAACTAATGACGAAAATACTATTTTCGCTAATTCAGAAAAACAAAATACCCCTTTAATTTTTTCTCACGAAGCAAAAGCAGTATTCGATGCAGGCAGAGAGCTCTGGCGATACTATCACTCACAACCTAATTCTAATCCTAATGCTAGCTATTACGACATCAGAGAATATTTCCAAGGTAGATATGACAATGGGAGAATGAAAAACAAAAGTGATGATGAAAAATACATGGAGCTTCTGGGAAATCTGAAAGATGCAATGTCAGTTTTAGCTAAAAAGATAGAACAAAAGGTATATGAATATGGATTTTTGATGAAATAAAATCAAAAATAAAAATTCTATGTAGACCATCCTTAACAAACAAAGTCAGTGGTTCAGACTATTAGAAGCGTCTCATTCTGCTCTTTTCTATCTTTTCCATAATAAGCTCTTTTATTTTTTTAGCATCAGATTTAGTAAAGTTCTTACAAATTATATTGCCCTCACCGTAGCTAGTTATTATTATATCTGTACCTATTAGGCTGGTATTTAGCTTCACCGAAGAGATATTAGATATTGGCATAGTAATAGTATCTACATTTATCAAAAATTTATTACGTTTTTTATATATCACTTCTTGATCAGTTATTATGAGTATATCTGGTGTGAGTATAGACCCACCGCGTGTGATAGCAGAGCGAAATTCATTCTCCTCATCTACATTAGTTTCATCATTTATTTCTACATTTTCACTATCCCTATCATTATTATATTCATTTACATCATTATTAATGTCTAATTCATGCTTTATCAGAGCTTCTATAGTTGATTTATCTAATCCTATTTGCCTACCTTTTGCTAATAACATAGCATAGTTCTCTCTATTTAGTCCATCATCTATAGTTTTTCTTATTATCTCTAAAAAAATTTCTATTTCAGCCATGATTTTATGTTTTATGCAAATATATTAATTATTTAGATAATGATTTATTTGCATCTTTTATTTCAGATTTTATTTATTAAACGAATTCTTAAAAAGCTGTATTTTAATCTAAAAAAGTTAGTAATTTAGTAAAAAATTATTTTGATGAAAAAAATAGATAAAAGTTGGGGCGGTTCATGGACAGAACAAAAATTACAAGCTTTTGAAAAATATGTAAATGCGTATTTAACAATAATGTTAAATCAAAGAAGAAAATTCAATGGATGGCCACAAACAATAATTTATATTGACGGTTTTGCTGGTTGTGGTGACAGATTTTTCACTAAAGATCAAGATACTCTTTCGTTTTCAGAATTAAATATTGATGAATCTGAAATAAAAGTTTATAAAGGATCAGCAGAAAGAGTAGTAAAACTTGATAAAAAATTTGATGAATACTATTTTATTGATACAGATGAAAATGCACTAAATAAATTAAAAACTAAAATAGAATCACATTTTGATGAAAAATCGAAATATGTATTTTGGCAAAAAGACATTAATGCTGCTTTGATTGAATTTAGTAATTATTTAGATAATTCTAAAGTAGCCCTTATATTACTTGATCCATTTGGCATGCAATTAAATTGGGAAAGTATAGAAAAATTTAAAAAATAAAAGAGTAGATGTATGGATACTACTGCCAAGTGGTGTTATAATTAATAGGTTATTAG
>JAPXMM010000171.1:0-4149 GCA_033809015.1 Bacteroidales bacterium | reverse complement strand
TACTATATGTTGCTCCAATATTTCTATATCTTACTCCGTCTATTTCTATGAAACTCTCACTACCCTCATGCCAAAATGTAGCCCCAGTCTCATCATCACGATACCAATCATCTAGCATCCCCCTCGGATCCACCAGCACCACTGGATTATCCGCACTATAGCAATAAGGCGATAGCGATGGATACTTATCTGCCAGCGGATCCACGCTCAAATCGTTATTTTTATTTACCATGCCATTACCCAATAAATAATTTCATTATTTAATTTAGTATAAGCTATTCCACTCATATAGCCATGCTTCTTACTGTCCGGTAATAAATCCCAATCAACTCTATATTTTTCTGGTAATACATATTCGTATCCAAGCTTTAATACTACTATTTCATAACCAGGTTTTAATCCACATTTTGTAATACTATCATATAAATAATCTGCATCATAAACAATATCAAAAAAACCTGGTATTAATAATTTATCAGTTAAGTATTCTTTTATGATATAAGCAGTATCAAATTTAGAAAATATATTTCTTTCAGAAGCTATAACAAAATAATTTGTATCTGTTGATATAAACTTGTATAATGCATCTTTATTTAGCTTTTCTAATGTTTTATTTAATTTATTTTTATTTAAATATTCATAACCTTTCAATATATACACAGGCCCATATTCTAAATTATAAAATGGTATATCAGTATATTGTGCATTTTCCATAATGAAATATAATTTTACTTTATTAGATTCTTTTGGAAAAAAATCGTATAAAGAGTCAGGTATAACATAATTAAACTTTTGATGTATATAATGATATATAAAAGATTGATTTTGTTTCTGATTCTGTGAACAAGATATGTTAATTATTAAAATACATAAAATCAATAAATTTAAAATCTTTTTCATAACCTCATTATTTTATTAAAAATGGTATAAATTCTACAAAATTAAGCATTAACTTCTCCATAAAACTAAGATTTGATTTCGAAAATGTTTTATTATTATAATTGTATTGCCTTACCTCCCAAGTTTCACGAATATGTTTATTAGTTTTAATATCAGGATATACTCTGGTTGGATTATAGTTAGTTATTATTTTATATGTTTCACTACAATTTTTGGGTGCATAACACCAATTGGTTACCTTTTCTATATTTTCTATTTTTTCATCTAGATAAATAGTTTTAAAATTTGGTTCTGGATAAGCAGTTCTACTTTCGTATGTATGTACATAGGCTATATATGGTTTCATTTCATATCCCATCTTATTCATAAATTCTTTTGATTTTTCTCCGAATCCAAAAGACTCTACATTAGAAGGAGTAGAATTATTATTACCATAGAATGCGTCGCACACTTTATTAGGAGCACTACCAAACATATAATCCTCTCCTAACCATTCCCAACCATTTCCTAAAGTAGATGCATCATCTTTTCCTAACCATGACACATACATCACTTCACCTGTTTCAGTATTTTGAAACCAATCTATATTTTCTAGCATGCCTGTTGGGTCAGTATAGCTCAATGGATTATTAAAGCCATACCTATATGGTGACCACCCAAGGGCGTTATAGCTCATCGGATCTACTGACAGCCAGTTGCTTAAATCCGAGTCATAGTACCTCGCCTCGAAATACGTGTAGCTTGTTTCATTGTCTAGCTCCTTGGCTGTGAATTTATAACGGGTATCAAATTTAATATTCATTAAATTTATTTCCTTTTAAAATTCATAAACACAACAATTGTCATCACTATAGCATCCATTTATTGGGAATGTAAATTCAGATGAGCATTTGATATCTCCTTTTTCATTTATAAAATATGTGGTGATAATAAGCTGATTTAAAAAATACCTTTCTCCATAAGGGTCTGGCCTATCAAAAATATATATTTTTAGTCCATTTAATATTTCTTTAATTGGTATTTTTATTATTTTTAAATCATAACCCCAACTTGTTGTTTTTAAAATTTTATTAAAAATATCTATAAGATTAATTTTTTGTTCCAAAATTATAATTTCTTTTGATATTTTTGGATTGATAACATTATAACTATCTTGTAAATTACCATACTTAATGTTTATAAAAGATTTTATGGTATATATACTATCTCTGGCAGTTTTTATAACATTTTTGTCTAATATAGTAGAAGGAGTTAAATCTAATAAAATAACTAATGAGTCTGGTATCAATTTGGTAGTATCTCCACTTCTTTGATACCAGTAATTTTCCCAATATTTTACTCTTGTAGAATCGCTTTTATAATTATTATATAAAAGTGGATGTATATACCATTCATCACAAAATTCATTTATTTCATATGACTGGCTAAATCCATAAATGGATATAAAAAATAAAATCAAAAAAATTTTTGTTCTCATATCTGTCGTTTTAGAATTTACTAATTATTTATTAGGATAACTATTATTTTTAAATATTTTAGTAAATATACTTATAAAAATTAAAATTTTGTACAGTTAATTAATTTTTTTAAGAAATAAAATTCTAGAATTAGTCGTTTAACTAATAATTAAATTAGTAATATGATTGCAATGGAAGAATCATTAATTCTATAAACTTTATGTAGATATAGGCAACAAGAATATTAGCTTAATTATATTAATTGAATGCTTAATTTAAAAAAAAATTAATAAAAATGAAATATAAATCCGTTTTTTATAGTATTATCGTTTGTTTTATATAATTCTACATAGTATTTATCGCTTTTGTATATAATAATATTATCATTAGTTTTTACCCATTTATTTTCATCAAAAAAATATACTTCTTTATACATTTTTATACAATATGGTATTTTTATATTATTTTGATTAGTGTTTATAATATTAAATGCCGAATAAGTTATGTTTATTTGTGAATCTATTTTATTTTTAAAATTTGTTATAGGATCAAAAATATATCCTTCTATTTTGCCATTATTTCCATATTCATAATAAATTATACTCCCTTTATACACAGCAAAAGCAGAGCATTTATATGTAATTTTTTTGAACTCCAATTTATTTAAATCTATTAAATATAAATCGTACTGTATTTGAATAACAAAAAAATTATCAATCGCATCAATTATAGGATACCTACCTTCTATCTCTTCTATAATGAGATCATCTTCAAATTGCAAAATAATATTTTTATTTTTTACAATTGTTATCAAGATTTTATTCATAGTTGGATAAATTTGTGCCTCTATTAATTCTTTTGTAGCTTTATTTATACCTATACCTAATATTTCCAAATTGTTATTTCTATTTTTATATGTATAAATTTCCTTTTGATTTTTGCTCCAATGTATTAAATCTTTATTTTTAGCATATATAATAGATGTATCTGATAATTTTATACAATTATTTATTAAAAGTTCACTATCGATTAATATTTTTTCACCAGACATCAAATCGTACGCGTTTAATGTATATAAAATATATTCTCCGTCATCGAAATCTTTCATATAATCGCTATAGATAATATGATTGTCCACTAAACAATTGAAATATCCTGATTCAAAAATTAATTGTTTTTGTGAAAAAGCATTGTAATTAATGCAGAAAAGTATGAATAAAAATTGGATGTTTTTCATAATATTTTTTAATAATTCCTTTTAACTGCTCCATGGATATGCCCTTCATGGCCCTCTATTTTTACAGGCTTGCCATAACTTATTTGAATATTAGGTCCATAATTTTCGGAGTTTAATTTGTTTAGCATCATCCCCTTTTGAATTTTATCAACCATATCATGACTCGATGTATTCCGCACTGATATATTATTAATTTTATTTATATCAAATGCTCTTGCTCCATTTCTGACATAATGAGCACTATTAGCACTATGAGTACCATTTGTTGTAGCAGAAATACTTATGTTATAAATATTTGCATCATTGTTATTAGCATAATTAATACTAGTAATTAGTAAGCTTACAGCATCAATACTAATAGCATTATATGCATTATTACCATCCATAGTTGTATAACTAAAATCTACAAAAACTACTTGTCCATCATCCGTTGTAAATTGCCGGGGAATATATTGCCCCCCTTCTAAATTAAAATTAGGATCTACATCAATTACATTCACAACTTCATTCTGTTGAAAATCAATTCTTATGCCATTGCTATATTTACTATATGTT
>JAPXMM010000170.1:0-4173 GCA_033809015.1 Bacteroidales bacterium | reverse complement strand
TGAAAGAATCCATTTGATCTTCGTAACGGCCACCTACTTTCACATCAATGCCTCTAGGCAAATCGATTTTTTTAGAAACTTTTTGAATAGATGCCCCCAACTCACCTAAAGAAATATTTTCGGGTTTAGCAGAAACAGTGATAACTCGTTGTTTATTTTCATGTTCAATTTCTGGTGGTGTAGATTCTTCGACAATATTTGCAATTTCAGATATACTAACCTTAGCTCCAGTAGGTGTAGAAATCATAAGATTTTTGAACAATTCAATGTCATTTCTAGCTCTATCATTTAATCTCACTATTACATCATATTCACTTCCTTCCTCACGATATTTTGAGGCAGTATAACCAGTTATGTAATTTCTTAAAGTATTGCTAACAGTAGCCGAAGTAAGACCTAATCTAGCTAATTTTTCTCTATCAAAATAAACTTTAAACGTAGGTTGATCATTTTTCCTAGTAATAATGACATCACGTGCACCAGGTATTTGACTAATCTCATCTTTTAGCATGTTTGCTACTTTCATAGTGCTATCGAGATCTTGTCCAAAAATTTGTACTTCTACATTATTACTCATCATAGCACTAGCAACACCACCAGCATTAATATCGTATTTAATAACTTCGGGCATAGTATCTAAAACACTACGAAAATCTTCAGCTATTTCAAAAACGGTCCTATCACGTTCTTCTCTATCATTAAGTCTTAAAGTCATAACTACTTCATTACTACCTTGAGAACTTGCCATTTGTGACATAGAAGCTTCATCTGAAGATCCAGCAGAGAACGACATAATATATTTCTCTGGATAACGCTCATTAATTATTTTCTCTAGTTTAGAAATAAATTGTTCTGTATTTTCTAATTTCAATCCAGTTTGCAAATAAATATTGGCACTTACTATGCCTTGATCTGCTTGTGGCAAAAATTCTGTACCGAGGAGAGGGAATAATGCCATAGTACCTACAAATATCACAAAAGCTATAATTAAAGTAATTTTTTTATATTTTAAGACGTAATTAAGAAATTTTTGATATGTATTATCTAACCAATCTAGAGCTTTACCCATAGTAGATGCCCATATTTTATAGCCTTTATCTTTCCTTTTATTATCGTTATCATCATCAGAGCCATAAATATTTCTTCCTTTTAGCATATGTGCAGCCATCATAGGAGTAATAGAAATAGCAGCTAACATAGAAACAAAAATCGTAATAGAAACTATCCATCCTAAGCTTCTAAAAATCGTTCCAGTGAGACCAGAGAGCATTGTAAGAGGTAAAAATACAACTATGATAACTAAAGTAGACGCTATTACAGCAGTCCATACCTCATTAGTACCGGCTATTGATGCATCTCTTGGTGTACTACCCCTCTCAATATGCTTAGTAATATTTTCTAAAACAACAATTGCATCATCTACTACCATACCAATAGCTATTGTAATAGCTGATAAAGAAATAACATTCAATGTGTCATTAGCTAAAAATAAATAAATAAACCCAGATATTAATGCTATAGGAATAGTAACAAGTATCACTATAGAAGACCTCCATCTACCAAAGAAAAATAAAACTATTAGAGAAACAAAGATAAATGCATAAATGATAGTTTCTGCTAAATTATTAACAGAATTAAGTATATTTTCTGATGAATCATAAATAGGATACATTTTAACATCAGAAGGCATTTTTTGCATAATGTTATCTAATTCATTTTTTACATTATTAGCTACCTGCACAGTATTAGCATTAGATTGTTTCATTACCAATAATCTAACACCCTGTCTGCCATTGACGCTCTCATAAACTGTTTTATCTTTTAAGCTATCTCGAATAGTAGCTATATCACTAAATTTAACTACTCTTCCATTTTGAAAACCTATAACAATATCTTTTATTTGATCACTAGAAGTAAATTCACCCTCAGCAGTTACTTTATATTCCATATCTGTCGTTTTTATAGTACCTACAGGAAGGTTTAAATTTTCTGCTTGAATAATTCTAGCTAATTGATCTAAAGTAACATTATAAGCTTCTAATTTTTTAGGATCTATTTCAGCATAAACAACTCTCTCAGGTGCACCTCCTACCATTACAGAGGCTACTCCATCGATACGATTTAGATTATTTACCACATTATCTTCTAATAATTTACCTAATCCAGGATAATTCTGCTCTGCTTCAACTCCGTAAATTATAATAGGCATTTGAGATGTAGAAAACTTGAAAACAGATGGTCGTTCTACCTCATCTGGCAATACATTCATTGCCATATCAATAAAGTTTCTTACATCATTAGCAGCCTCATTAAGGTCGGTTCCATATTGTAATTTTACAGTGATAATAGATAAGTTATCTTTTGATTGAGAAGTGATTTTATCTAGATCATTTATACCACTGAGCCTATCCTCAAGTGGTTTTGTAATTTTCTCTTCTACATTTTTGGCATCAGCACCAGGATATACTGTAACAACAGTGATGGCAGGTAAATCTATCTCAGGAAAAAAATCTATTGCTAAATTCATTATAGAATAAATACCAAAGACTATGATAGCTAAAAAAACCATCGTGGTTGTTATAGGTTTAGATACCGCAGTTTCGTATATTTTCATATTTTAATTTTTTAAAAATTTATTAATTATTTACTACTTTTACTCTTGCACCATCAAACAATTTATCTTGACCAACTACTACAATCATATCACCTTCTTTAACGCCGGACGAGATAATCTCAGTATAGTTTTCAAGTATTTTACCTCTTTCTACAAATATTTGTTTTGCAATATTATTTTCGATTTTGAATATATAAAATTTGTTAGTCCCTTGTAATTTTAATACAGCTATTGAAGGAACAGCCAAAGTTTCGACTGTACCCATGTCTAAGGTTACTCTAGCAAACATACCTGGACGCAGTATTTCACTTGGATTATCAATTTTTATTTCTACTCTATATGTTCTACTAGCTGGATCAATAGTAGGAAATACTTTTGATACTTTCCCCTTAAAGGTTTTATCACCTATTGCATCTACTTTTATATCTACAGGAGTATTTACCTTTACAATGCTATAATATCTTTCGGGTACATCTACATAAGCTTTTAAGATATTTAATTGTTGTAGAGTGATTATAGCTGCTTTACCAGTTCTAGAAGTTGGTGTACCAGAAAATAATTCACCTTCTTCGAAATATTTATCTGTTACTACACCATTAAAAGGGGCTTTCAAAAAGACATTTTTCTCTAAAAATTCTACATTATTTCTTGCAACATCATATTGTGTTTTAATTTGATCATACTGTTGTCTAGAGATAGCACCCACTTTCACTAATGAATCCATTCTTTTATAATCTACTTGTAATTGTGCATATTGTAGTCTAGCTTGGTTATACTGAGTTGGATCCATCTGCACGACGAGTTGTCCTGTTTTCACATGATCACCTACATCTACAGTGATGCTCATTATTCTTCCTGGTGATGCTGGGGCTAAATCTACTTTATCCCATGCTTCTAAATTAGCAGTATATTCTAGGACATTACTAAGCGTATGCTTTTGTAATGGTTGTACTTCTACAACAAGATCTTTCTCAGTTTGTTGTTCTTTGTTTTTTTTATTTTGACCACAACTTGTGATGAGCATAACTCCTAGTCCCATCGTGGCTAATAACATGAATTTCGTAGCTTTCATATTGATTTATTATTTTTGATTATTGTAAATTTTTTCTAATTGATATTTAGCTTGTAAAAGCTCTAAAATAGCTGCTAGATAATTGTTTTGTGCTGATAAATAGTTTGAATTAGCTTGGGTGAGATCTAGGCTAGATGAAACTCCCTGCAAATATCTATTCTCTATATTATCGTATATACGCTTCGATAATTCTATATTTTTCTTTTGTGCAATATAATTATCATAAGCATTAGATAATGTATATTTTTGCTGATTTTCTTGCATTTTGAGTTGTTCAGTAACCATATCTAAATTGACTTGTGCTTTTTGATATTGTAGTCTTGCTTTGCTGATCTGAGCTCCATTCTGCCCACCAGCTAAAATAGGAATTGAAAGAGATAAGCCAAATATTGACGTGGGGAACCACTTTAGCTCATTCATATCATTACCTTGTCCTGCTTTCGAATAAGTATAAACTGCAGCTATCGTAGGTAAAGCGTCAGCTTTT
>JAPXMM010000169.1:0-4267 GCA_033809015.1 Bacteroidales bacterium | reverse complement strand
ATATAGATGCTTTAACACTCTATTTAGATGCAAATAAAATAAATCCTAATAATGCTGATTTAAATTATAAAATTGGCATATGTTACTTATTTACTACTGATAAACAATTAGGATTAGAACATTTAGATAAAGCTAAACAACTAAATCCTCAAGTTAATTATGAACTTTCCTATTATTTAGGCAGAGCTTATCATCTAAATCATCAATTTGATAAAGCTATTGAATATTACAATGAATTCAAACGTAGATTGTCACCTAAAGAGTTTGCTGTCAGAGGTAAAGAACTCGATAAATATATAGAAGAGTGTGAAAATGGCAAAGAATTATTAAAAAAGAAAACAAAAGTATTTATAGACAACATGGGATCTAATATAAATACTATATATCCAGACTATACTCCTGTAATTAGTGCTGATGAAGAGATATTATTCTTTACTAGTCGTAGACCAAGTACTACTGGTGGTAAACGTGATCCGATAGACAATAAATATTATGAAGATATTTTCATGGCTACTAAATCTGGTAGTGATTGGAAATTATCACAACCTGAAAAACCATTAAATAGTAAATTTCATGATGCATCTATAGGCCTTAGTCCTGATGGCCAAACATTATATATTTATAAAGGTGATAATGGTGGAGATATATATGAATGTGTGCTTAAAGGAGATAAATGGGTAAAACCTACCCCATTGCCAAAAGAAATAAATACTAGATATCACGAGTCGAGTGCTTCATTAGGACCTGATGGGCGAACTTTATATTTTATTTCAGATAGAACTGATGGTGTAGGTGGTAGAGACATTTGGGTAGCTTATAAAAACAGTAAAGGTAAATGGTCTGAGGTTAAAAACATTCGTGAGCTAAATACACCTTATGATGAGGAAGCTGTTTTTATTCACCCAGACGGACGTACTTTATATTTTAGTTCTCAAGGACATAATAGTATGGGAGGATATGATATTTTCAAATCTACTTACAAAGATGGCTATTGGAGTAAACCAGAAAATTTAGGTGTTCCTATAAATACTGCTGATGATGATCTTTATTTCGTTTTAGCATCATCAGGACAAAGAGCATATTTTAGCTCCTCACGAAAAGGAACCATAGGTGATCAAGATATTTTTATGATTACTTTTATTATTGATAAACCAATGAATCCCTCTACTGAAGATAATTTAATAGCATATAAAACAAAACCAGTACAAGAAATCAAGATAGAATCTGCTATAGCAATAGAAACTCCTTCTTTAACCTTATTAAAAGGATTTATCTATGATGAAGAAACTAAAAAACCTTTAGAAGCTCAAATAGTTTTGACAGATAATGAAAAAAATGAAGAGTTAGCAGTTTTCACTTCTAATGCACAAACAGGTAGATACTTGGTTTCTTTACCTAGTGGAAAAAATTACGGTATTGCTGTTAAAAAAGAGGGTTATCTTTTTCATTCAGAAAACTTTGTCATTCCTGAAAATGCTCAATATCAAGAAATACAAAAAGATATTTATCTAAAACCAATAAAAGTTGGTCAATCAATAGTATTGAGGAATATCTTCTTTGATTTTGATAAAGCGACACTAAGGCCAGAATCTAAAACAGAACTAGAAAACTTAATAAAATTAATGAATGATAATCCAAATATAAAGATAGAAATATCTGGACATACTGATAATATTGGTTCAGCAGCTTACAATCAAAAATTATCAGAATCAAGAGCAAAAGCTGTAGTTGATTATTTAATAGAACACGGAATAGATAAATCTAGACTATCATACATGGGTTACGGATTTGATAAGCCAATAGCTCCTAATGATACTGAAGAAGGTCGTCAACTTAATAGACGTGTGGAATTCAAAATAGTAGAAGCTAAGTGATTTACATTAAAAAAAATAAAAAAGGCTAATAAATTATTAGCCTTTTTTTATGTTAAAAATTTTATTTAATTTAGCTATAAATTTATATTCATGGTTTTTATTGGATTAATTACATCTACTGAATGGATAATCATCTTGGTGATAGTTATAATATTATTTGGTGGCAAAAAAATTCCTGAACTAATGCGATCTTTAGGTAAAGGTGTGAGTGAATTTAAAAAAGGCAAAGATGGCATAGAAAATGATCTAAACACCGATAATAAAGATAACAATGATCATAAAGATAATCAGCCAGCTGGTTAACTGCTTTTATGCAATTCTGGGATCATCTTGAGGAACTTCGAAAAAGATTCTTTAGAATCATTATTGTTGTCATCAGTCTGATGATAATCGTTTTTAGTTTTAAATCTTTTTTATTTGATACTATACTATTTGGGCCATTAAATAAAGATTTTATTACTTATCAATTTATATGTCATTTTTTCCCAAAATCTAATATTTGTAATTACAATTATTATATAGACTTACAAAACCTCACTATAAGTGGACAATTTATTAAACATATCTCAATATCATTCCTAATAAGTTTATTCCTTGCATTCCCTTATATTATTTGGGAGTTGTGGTTATTTGTTAAACCAGGATTATATGATTATGAAAAAAAAAGTGCTATAAAAATACTTATCAATTCTATTTTACTTTTTATAATTGGAACACTTTTTAGCTATTTTATAATCATCCCATTAACTATCAATTTTTTCTATAATTATCAAGTGAGTGCAAGAGTAATAAATCAATTTACTTTAGATTCGTACTTTAACACTTTTACAACTTTACTAGTTTTATTAGGATTAGTTTTCGAATTGCCTATAATTATATATTTTCTAATAAAATTCAATATAGTCTCTATTAATACATTAAAAAAACAAAGGAAAATTATTTTTTTAATTATATTAATTGTAGCAGCATACATAACACCTGGTGGCGATCCTATATCATTAACGATAATGACAACGCCTTTGTATTTACTTTTTGAGTTTAGCTTAATGATAGCAAATAATAGTCTAAAACACAAAAAAACAGGGGTATGAAAATTAGATATTAATGTTTAACTTTTCATGTTATAATTATTTATATATTCATTTATGTTTTTATTTAATAATTAATATTTTATAGATATTTTAGAAATAATGAAAATAACTATCAAATTTCTAATTTTATTAAAAAAATATATTATTATAATGAATTAGAAGCTTATAAAATTTAAAAAATAAAATATCACTAAAAGTTAAACAAAAATCATTTCTTTCTTTTCACTTGTTTAAAAAAATTTACAACCAATGATGTTCTTTATACCATTCTATTGTCTCTTTGATACCTTTTTCAAGGTTATATTTTGGTCTAAAATTAAAAGTATTAAAAAAAGGAGTCGGATCGCATAACCAGTTTTTGGCTTTTAATTCTTTCATTTTTTCTAAATTAAATGCTGTTGGTTTGCCATTTATTTGAGCCATCAAATCAGAAAAAAAAGCACCTATATATGCTAAAGCTATCGGAATACGGATTTTAATTGTTTTTTTACCTAATGTGTTTTTCACTGCTTTGCCTAAATCCTCATCGATATATTTATTTCCATCAGAAATCAAATATTCACCAGTGTGAGGTTGAGAAATACATGCGATGATAGCATCCACTAAATCTTCAACAAAAATAAATGATAATTGTTGTGGTTTTTTGCCAATATATCCTTCAAAACCTTTTTTTATCAATTTCATTACAATCAAAAAATCTTTATCTCTAGGTCCATAGACACTTGTAGGCTCCAAAATGATATAAGGATGTCTGTAATGCTCATCTATGTATCTTTCTGCTAACAATTTTGACTTTCCATAAGTAGTAATCGGATTATGTATATCAGTAATTCTAATGGGTCTTTGTAGCTTTTTGTATGTGCCATGAGCAGCCTGACTACTAATGAAAACAAATTTTTGTGGCTTCCAACTTACTTTTTGAATTGCATTTATCAGATTTATTGTGGTTTGAGTATTATATTTAAAATAATCTTCTTTTTTTAATGCTTTAGTAATACCAGCTGCATGAATGACATAATCGAAACTATTTAAAGTAAAAAAATCTAAAATATCCTGATAATTAGTAAGGTCAATTTCTACAATTTTAATTTTATCAAGAGGTAAATGGTCTCTTTTACTAGTTTTTCTTAGTACAGCAGTAACTTCATAATCTTGTTTTATTAATTTCTCAATTAATCTACTTCCTATGAAACCGCTACCACCAGTTACTAAAACACTTTTGCTCATAATATAGATTTTTCAAAAATTCTATATGTTTTATATCTTTTACCACCAATACTTTCTAAAATGCTATTCATCTGA
>JAPXMM010000168.1:0-4319 GCA_033809015.1 Bacteroidales bacterium | reverse complement strand
ACTTTTGCAGTCTGTTAAATGAAGAGTTTTTTAAATAACAAATAAAATTATGCTAACCAAAATATTATCAATTACCGGACGTCCCGGATTATATAAATTAATCTCTACAAACCAAAACATGAATATAGTTGAATCCTTGATAGATGGTAAAAGGATCCCGGTATATATGCACGAAAAGATTGTAGCATTAAGTGATGTCTCGATGTATACAAATGATGGTGATATTCCTCTTAAAGAAGTATTTAAAAAAATAAAAGAAAAGGAGAATAGTAAACCTGTTTTACTTAACTCAAAATCATCTTCAAAAGAATTATTCAGTTTTTTGATAGAAGTCCTGCCTGAATACAACAAAGAAAGCGTTTACGCATCAGATGTTAAAAAACTTATTTCATGGTACAATATTCTTATTGAAAAAGGAATTGATTTTGAAACTGAGGAATCAAAGACTGAAGAGAATGAATTAGAAGAGCATGCGGAAAATGAATCTGAATTATAAGAGAATACACATTAGATAGTAATTTCACGATTCATCCGGAAGTATTGAAAATCGCATTGAATGAATTTATTGAATATTAGGGACCTTATCACACGTGCTGCTGCTGGGATTCTATACATACTAATTATTTTACTTGGTGTGTTAGGAGGAAGATATCCTTTTATTATAATCTTCAGCTTTATACTCGGCATTGCATTATTCGAATTTTACCGAATGATGGAGAAAGATACATCCCATGCTATTAGTAAGATTTTCAATATCACAATGGGCGTTTTGATATTCTTAGCTGCTTTCCTTTATCTGGAGAATATTTCAAAGTATTTACTGCCAGCAACAGTTCTGGCTTATTTTCTTATTCTAATTTCTTCCACAACCTTCATTAAGAGAGATGATGTATTGCATGGAATAATATACTCAGCTTTTGGACAGTTATATATAACATTACCATTATGTCTGCTTATGTTAATTTCATATTCCCAGCCATTTAATTATGGAAACAATAACTATGATCATATATTAATTCTCGCACTTTTTGTTTTTCTTTGGGTAAGTGACACAGCAGCTTATTTTATAGGATCTCTTATAGGTAAACATAAACTGATAGAACATATCTCTCCAAAAAAATCAATTGAGGGATTTATTGCAGGTATTTTTTTTACAGTCATTTCATCTTTTATTTTCGCAAAATTATTTCCTGATCTATCAATAGCTTTTTGGTCTATTTACGCAATAATAGTTTCTTTATTTGGAACACTGGGGGATTTGTTTGAATCATTAATAAAAAGAACAAGCTCTGTAAAGGACTCCGGGAATTTAATTCCCGGGCATGGTGGAATTTTAGACAGAATAGATAGTCTGATTGTTGCAATACCAGCCGTATTTCTATATTTTATAATTTATTTCACAATATAATTTTTTTTATTACAGTATCCTCTGCAAATTTTGAAATGGATATTTATTCTTTTTTTAAAACAAAAAGACCAGTTTGTACGTTTCAACAGTAACCAAAATAAAACAGGCAAAATGAACAAGAAATCGATTGGAACAAATGCCGGCATAATCTGGAATCTATTAAATAATAATCAAAGATGGAATATTAAGCAGCTATGTAAAAACTCTGGACTTTCAGAAAAGGAAGTATATAGTGCTATTGGCTGGCTTGCAAGAGAAAACAAGATCGAGATAGAGAAATCTTCTGATGGTGATGAGGATTTTTATTTAGTAATCGAATATTATTTCTGAATATTTACTTGAAAATATCGTAATAAAAAAGTCTGAAATTATTAGTTCAGACTTTTTTATGAATTATTCTAATCAATTATCACATAATTCCTTTTTCACTAAGACGTTTTTGCCAGTTCCATGCAGAAGCTATTGTATCTTCAAGAGATTCCTTCGCTGTCCAACCCAAAACATTATTAGCCTTATCCGGTTGTGCCCATATCTGTTCAATATCACCTTCTCGGCGGTCAACTATTTTGTAGTTTAGAGATACCCCTGAAACTTTCTCGAATATTTTTATTAATTCCAATACTGATGCTCCCTTACCTGTACCTAAATTAAATATCTCTACTCTATCTTCAGATTTGTCTTGCAACATACGTTCTATTGCAACAACGTGTGCTTTTGCAAGATCAACAACATTTATAAAATCCCTTATACAAGATCCATCAGGAGTATTGTAATCATTTCCAAAAACGCTCAACTGTTCTCTGATACCTATTCCGGTTTGTGTTATATAAGGTACAAGATTTTGAGGAACTCCTATAGGTAATTCTCCAATCTCACCTGATGGATGAGCTCCTATGGGATTAAAGTATCTAAGAATAATACTTTTAATTGGTGCTCCTGAATGTACAAAGTCCTGAATTATTTCCTCATTAATCTGTTTAGTATTTCCGTATGGAGAAGCTGCTGGCTTAATTGGTGCATTTTCATCAATAGGATTTTTATCTGGTTCTCCGTAAACTGTACAAGATGAAGAAAAAACTATGCCTTTAACATTATTGTCTGGCATTAACTCTAATAAATTAATTAGTGAGACTAAATTATTTCGATAATACATTAATGGTTTATGGACAGACTCTCCAACAGCTTTGCTAGCAGCAAAATGAATAATACCATCGAATGAATTTTCTTTAAACAATAATTCTAAAGCATTTTTGTCTGTACAATCCATTTCATAAAACAATGGTCTAATACCTGAAATCTTTGCTATTCCATCTAATACATCAACATTTGAATTTGATAAATTATCAATTATTATTACCTCAAATCCAGCATTTTGAAGTTCTACCACAGTGTGAGATCCAATATAACCAGTTCCACCGGTTACCAAAATTTTTTGTGCCATATTACCTTAATGTTATTATTTTATTTTTTAACTTTCAAAATTACTAAAAATAAGGTTTGTTAGTATATGCATATAGAGTTATTTATAAATGTTTTATAATTGTTGCCAATTAAATATTATTCGTATTTTTGTTTTATAGGTAATTAAAGAGTTTGATTTGTTCCAAAGTTGAAAATAAGATATGACTGAATATGCTGTAAATGTATATTACAAAAAAGAGGATCTTCCCGAGCTGAAAGACATAAATTTTTTTCATTACACTTCATCGTTTGACTGGTATAGTAACTCACCTGCATATACCCCATTAATGATTGTTGCATTTGATAACAATAAACCTATAGCATCAGTTTTTGCAGTTATTATTAGAAGAAATAGTTTCTTACGAGGTTCATTTTTTAAAAGGTGTATTGTATCTCAGCAACCCTCTTTTTATGATGATAGTTTTTCAAAAATAGATTTATTCAATTCACTTATCAGACAACTTGTAAATGAGGTAAAAAATAAAGTTTTTTTAATTCGTTATGATAGAATCAATAGTACTGTATTTGGTTATAAAGGTTTTAGAGAAAATGGATTTTACTCTACCAAATGGATTAACATTAGAAACTCACTACAAAGAAAAAGAAGTATTTGGGATCAACTATCAACTACTAGAAAAAATCAGGTAAATAAAGCAATCAGAAAAGGAGTCAAATTAGAAGAATTTAATTCTGAAGATAATTTGCTTGAAATATATAAACTTATTGAAACTACTAATAATAAGAAAATATCTCATAGATTTCCACCTTATAAATACTTTGAGAACTTTTACCGATTTTATATTCTTAAAGGTAAAGGAACAATATTATTGACTCGGTTTCAAAATAAAATAATCGGAGGAGTAATACTAGGCTTTGAAGACAAAAAAACAGCTTATTGTTTATATTATTGGGGAAAATCCAAGCGATACAAAACTATTTATCCTACTATATTCACTCTTTACTCTGCGATGAAATTAGCCGAAGATAAAGGTTTTAAATATTTCGATTATATGGATGTTGGGTATATTAATAAAAATGCCGGTAGACCAAGATTTTTACTTCAATTTGGAGGTAAACAATCAGCTACCCGACGCTGGTACAGATATAATTGGGGAATACTTAACTTTTTAGCTTACAAATTTTATGATTAGTCTTTTTTTGTGAATAAATACAAATATCATAATTAATTATTAGAAATATCTACCATTTACACTAAATAAGATTAAAATAGACATATTACTTACCTCATAATTTGGAATTAATCATTCAACACTGTATATTTGCACCGTGTTTTTCATGGTATTAGATTTAAGGTTAACAATGAAGATTGGTTGTCGTGAGACAACCATTCCTTTTTTATATACATACCATTAATAATTCGATTTTCACATACAATTCTCAAATAATACAACTAGTCTAGTTTTAAATTATTCTTTTTCATCTTTGTCTT
>JAPXMM010000167.1:0-4444 GCA_033809015.1 Bacteroidales bacterium | reverse complement strand
AAACCATTATGTATTTCTAAGTGTGCTTTTAAAATATTATTCATTAATGATAAAAGCATACCTATTGCATGTTCAGCTACAGCTATTCTATTTCCCTCAGGAGAATTGATACAAACAATGCCTTTCTGATTAGCATAGATAGTATCAATATTTTCCATACCAGAGCCTGCACGTGCTATGAAACGTAACAGTGGAAATAAATCTATATTTTTTTTATCTAAGACAACTCTACTACGTACTACAAGGCCGATCACATTAGTTCTAATATCATCATTTAATTTTTCAGGTAAATCATAATGATGTATCACTTGATACCCATTATTTATGAATTGATTGGGTAAATATTCATGAGTAGAATCTAAAAAAATAATAATGTTATTATAATTTTTCATGGATTAAAAAATTTCTAGTAAATAAAAATGATATTACTTATAAATTTTAACAATTTTATCTATAATTTTACTTGTACTATAGCCCTGCACTAATGGGATGGTTTCTACTACTCCACCATAACTTTTCACAATGTCTGCACCTACGATATCATCTGTTTTGTAATCATCACCTTTTACTAAAATATCTGGTTTTATAGCTTTAATGAGCTGATATGGAGTGTCTTCATCAAAAAATATTACAGCATCAACAAAAAATAATGCAGCTATAGTTTCTGCACGAGCTTTCTGA
This sequence comes from Bacteroidales bacterium, assembly GCA_033809015.1. Taxonomy (GTDB): domain Bacteria; phylum Bacteroidota; class Bacteroidia; order Bacteroidales; family DTU049; genus DTU049. The sequence goes on along the minus strand of JAPXMM010000167.1, from coordinate 3,763 downwards.
TCAAGGATAGGTCTATTTTCACCTTTTAACCTTTTAACAGAATCATCAGTATTAAGCCCTATAATTAATTTATTTCCTAAATCAGAAGCTTTAGCTAAATATTCTATATGACCTACGTGTATTAAATCAAAACAGCCATTAGTAAAAACAATTTTCTCATTATTTTCGCGCCATTTGTAGATTTCATTTAGTAAATCGTCAAGATTTAAAATTTTATTCTTTAATATCTGTAATTTGTTCATGATTTTTTTTCTGAGATAACATAATAAAGCCTATCAACCCCAAGATTATTACTATAACAGTTTGAATAGTCCACGATATCCAACCTAAAGAATATCCTCCTACCTTATCTACACCATATAATAATAAAACTTGAGAAACAATAATCGGATAAACACCTATACCACCTTGGATAATTAACATACCGATAGTGCCAAGAGCTAAAACAGCAAATGCAGCACCCAATGGTAAATGATAAGTAGCATCAATAGTGAGAAAAGCAATATATGTCATAAGTAAATAACATACCCATATTAGGATAGAATATAAAATGAAGAGCCATTTTTTCTTTAAATTAATAATTGATTTGCCACCATCAATAAATCTATGAATAGATGCAGAAATTTTTTGACCTAGTTTAGAAGTGGGTTTATGTCTACGCCATAATTTATAAGCAATGAATAACGCTATCAATGCTAATAAGACTATTAATGCAAAATTCCAGGAAATAAAGGATGGAGTTTGATAATTATCAAGAAAAGCGATCATTTTAGCTGTGAGAGCTATAAAAGCCAACACAAAAATAACAACATAACAAAGCATATCGAATAAACGTTCAGAGATCATAGTCCCCAATACAGTATCTACAGGTATTTTTTCTTTTTTCCCTAGCACAGCACATCGAGTGATCTCACCTAAACGTGGTACAGCATAATTAACTAAATAGCCCACCATAACAGCCCAGAAAGTATTTTTTACATTAGGTTTAGTGGCGACAGACTCAATTAATAAATTCCATCGCAAAGCACGAAAAATATGAGAAAAAACACCTACTATCATAGCGACTAATAACCAAAGAGGATTAGCTTCTCTAAAATATTGCCATATTTCAGCTCTCTCGGCAGGAGATAGCTTATTTAGGAACCAAAAAATTAGAAAAATACCAATAGCTAAGAAAATAAAAGTCTGAATGTAAGTCTTAACTTTAGGCTTCACTTTTTAATTATTTTGTTATTATTATCTACAAAAATAATTTTAGGACTTAAATTTTTAGAATCATTAGCGTCTATCATCGCATAGCTAATGACTATGATGGGATCACCTACAAGAAATTTACGAGCTGCTGGACCATTCATACACATCTCACCTGTACCACGTTTCCCTTTAATGACATAAGTATCTATACGCTCACCATTATTATAATTTAAAACTTGTACTTTTTCATGCTCTACTATATTAGCTGCATCCATCAAATCCTCATCAATTGTAATACTACCTTGATAATTAATATTTACTTCCGTTACAAAAGCTCTATGAATTTTACTTTTTAAAATTTCGATAAACATTTTTTTTGCAAAATTCGAAATTTTTTATGAGATAAAAAATTAATATTTATTTCTTATTGTTTTAATTTAACTGCTTTCGAATGTTATTTTTTCATTTTATTTTTCCTTTTTATTTGATAATTAATTAATAAAAGGGCAGCAGCAGCTAATAAAACTCCAGAAATCAATAAAATATAGATGAGATTAAATTTTTTCATTGTAGTAGCTTGATTTACCTGTTCTATATTTTGAGCTATAAATGGTTTAGCCATCTTTATAGAATCATTTCCTACCAAAAGATTAGTTAGTTTTTTTTCATATTCATAAGCATTTTTAAAATCACCTAGAGTAGAATAAATATCGGCAATATTCTGATAAATATTTTCTAAATATTTATATGCATTAGCATTATAAGCGATTTCTTCGGCATTTAAAAAATAAGCTAAAGCTTTATCATAAATCTTTAAATCTTTGAAATAATTCCCATAAGTAGTAAGTGTAGTATAAGCCAATCTATAATTTTTTGTATTAAAACATAGTTGCATAGCGTCTGCTAAATGACTTTCTAAACTATCATATTCTGCAGTGTTAGCGAAATATTCAGCATAATATAAATGACTTTGAATCAGTTCACTTAAAAAATTATTTTTAATCTTTAATCTGTATGAAGAATCTAGATAAAATTTAGCTTTATCAAAATTTTCTAAATAAGTATATGTGATTCCTAAATTGTCTAAGATTTTAACTTTATTGTAATCATTATTCACTGAATAATTCAATCCTTTTTGCAATAAATCAAGAGCATAATCATAATTATCAATTTGATTAAATGTAAGAGCTAAATTGCAATAAGCTTCAGATATTCTAAGAGAATCATTTAAATCCAGAGCCATTTTGAGAAATTTTGAAAAATAATTTATAGCTTCTAAATATTTATTTTGTAAATAAAAAAGCATACCAAGATTGTTAAAATCAGTCAATAATTCTGCATCATTATTTAAAGCAATGTTAATATTGTAACTAAAAGAGAAATACTTATAAGCAGAGTCATAATTGGCTAAATCTTGATAGATAACTCCTATATTATTAGCTACACGAGATAAATTGAGAGAATCTTTGACATGCTTAGATAATTTAAATGCTAAATCTGAATAATGCAGAGCACTATCTTGTTTACCTCTAAAAATATAATATGCTCCTAACTCTTTAGCAGCTCTGCCCATATAAAATGTATCTTTTGTAGCTTCACTTATCTGATAAGCATTTTTTGCATAACTGTATATTTTACTATAATCTGTATATTTAAAAGAATCGATTTTATTAAAATAATAATTAATTAAGGATTTATATTGTCCCCAAATAGGACTCATCAGATTAAACGCGATAATAAAGAAAATTAGAGAATAAAACTTTTTATTCATAAATAAAATTTTTTACAAAAATAAAAAAACTGCCTTAAATGAATAAGGCAGTTTTTTACAAATTTTGATTATCAGAGCCAATTTTATTTAACTGAAGAAGCTAATTGACTACCTACTTTAAATTTCACAACTTTTTTAGCTGGGATTTTAATTTTTTCACCAGTTTGAGGATTAACACCGTTGCGAGCTTTACGATTAGAAACTTCGAAAGTACCAAAACCGACTAGAACGACTCTATCGTTTCTTTTCATAGCATCATTAACAACTTTCATAAATGCATTTAATGCTTCTTCTGTTTTGTTTTTTGGCAATTGAGCTTCTTTAGCCATTGCATCTACTAATTCTTTTTTATTCATAATTTTCCTTTTTTGGGGTTTTTATGCTACAAAATTACATAAATTTTTTAATAAAACAAGATTATTAAAGGGATATAGTATAAAATTGTAAATAACTTACTAATTTTGTAGATAAATATTAATAAATAATGAGAAAAAATAGAAAAAAATAAATTAAATATATATAATTAATAGTTAAAATTAAATAAAATTGTAAGAAAAAAATTGAAAAATGGGGTTATAAAAATAATTAAATTTTGTTATACTTAAAAGTAATTTATTCATATCTTTGACTAACTAACTCTCTATACTTGTCCCACGCCCACCTATCATGCGATGACAAGTTCAGCAGCCTGCCAATGTCTGGATCTATCAACTCTTTTAAGTACTTATTCATTATCACAAACCACATCAAGTAGCTCTGTAAGTACTTCGTAGCTACTCCGTGAAATCTACTCATCCA
>JAPXMM010000166.1:0-4487 GCA_033809015.1 Bacteroidales bacterium | reverse complement strand
ATGTTAGTATCTCTTAGTAGTAAATGACTTTTTATCTTTCTAAATGATTCAGCTAATAAAGATCTTTTGTATTTATGTATTACTAACAGATTATTTGATAGATCGCCTGTGAAAAGCGGCAATGTTATTACAAGATTATCTTTTATATGTGGCTCTATATCTTCTATTGACAAAATATTTGTGTAGCTTATATATTTCCATATTAGTGTGATAACTGCAAGCACCAAAAAAATAAATAAACCCATTACTATTGTTTTTGTTTTATTAGGATATATAGGGCTTGAAAGCAGTGTGGGTTCTTCTAAAACTACTATATCAGATACAATACCTGCAATATATAATGTGTATTCCAACCTTCTTTCTAGAAATTGTTCATAATATTTAGAACTGGGTTGAGAAATATTTGTTGCCTCCATAGTACTAGCAATGAAGCTATTATTACTATAAGAATTTAGATAATGTTGTAAATCTTGAAGTTTTTTATTAGCAATAGTTAATTGATATTTTGATTTATCTAATAAAGTCTGCAAAACGTCTTTTAACGAATTTTTGCTATAGTGTATTTTCCATAATATCTGTTCCATAGCAGTAGTATTTTGTGAATAAACAGTAGATAAATTAGCATATTGTTCTATCAATAATCTATATTCATTAATAAATGTTGATAAAACAGAATAATAGTTAGACTGTGCTAAATAAACTATTAATTTTGATGTATTGAAAGAATCATTTTCTAAAACTGATAGTGCATTTTTTATATTTAATACTTCATCATTCAGTTGTTCCTTTTCAGTTTGTAGTTGTTTTATTTCTTGTTTTATTGATAATACTGATGTGAAAGTATCTGGAGGTAAATTTAATGAGCTATTTGGTATATCTCCTTGATTCATAATTTGGTCGAGAGCAGCTATTTGTTGATCTATGAAATCCAACATACTTCTAGCACTTTGAGTTCTTTGCTCTACGTCAAATGATTTATATTCTTGAATTACTGTGTTCAAAAAATCTACACATTTTACAGGATTTTCATCATTTAACGACAATTCTACTGATCCAGCATTACCATTTATAATGTTTATAGATAACTGATTCCTATATTTGCGTACTAAATTTCCGAAATCATTTATAGTAAAGTAATATTCACCATCTACCATGTCTACAGATGGCTTTATATATAATTTTAAATGTTGAGTAAAAATTGTATCCCCGATATTTTCTTTTATTTGTATGATTTGTCCATTAAATTCGTAATATAATTCTATATTTTTGTTATCTTTTATTTTGAAATGAATAGGTACATTAATGATAGAGCTATCTATTATTGAATACTCTATAGAGAAAGGTGCAGTTTTATATAGTTCAAAGTCTAAAATATTACCTTTAGCATATACACTTAAGTCTAAAGGCAGTTTTCGTATAACTCTTTTTATAAATTCTGGTGATGAGAGCACCTCTACTCTGTTTTCTAATGAATTATCTGTGGTTAATGTATTTGAACTTATTAGTTCTGTAGCTCTATTTTCAGTGTTTAATTGTATTATTGTTTTAGCTTGATAAATAGGCTGTGTGTATCTAAGAAATGCCCATATAATTGATATTATAATGATGAAAAATAATATTATTAACCACAAATTTTTTTTTAATACTGTTCGCAATAAATATGAATTATATTCATTGTTATATTTAGATATTTTACGTTTTTCTTCCATTAATCTATGTCAATATTTTACAAAAATATAAATTTTTTTATACTCAATGAAAGAAATCTTTTAAATTTGTCAAAAAATTAAAATGATGAGATATTTATTTTTGTGCCAAGGAAATGTTTGTAGATCAAATATGGCTGAGCAAATTTTAAAAGAAAAATTAGCAAAAATAGGAAGTAATTCTGTAGTGGATTCAGCTGGCTTCGAGCCATATTTAATAGGTGAAGAGACTGATGAGCGTGCTCAACAAAGTTTGATTGCCAGAGGGTATCAACCATCTACTCATAGAAGTAGATTATTCCAAAAAACAGATTTCGATAATTTTGATAAAATCTATGTAATGGATTCCAATGTTTATAAACTTGCTAAAGAAATGGCTCGTAATGAAAATGATTTAAAAAAAATCGATTATTTAATGAATGAAGTTTATCCAGGTAGAAATATTTCTATAACTGATCCTTGCCTTATGGATGATATTCATGAACTTAATAATGCTATCGAAATGATAGAAACTGCTATTGACAATATTATTGCAAAATACGAGATTTAAATTGTTAAATTTAAATAGGTGTTTATTTAATGAAGCTTTATATTAAAAATAATAACTTCTTAGTAAATCATAAGCTATTAGCAATACTCACATTAGGAAATGATCTGATAAAACAATTAAGCAACATAGGATATAAGGGTTTACACTGTTTGAGCGAAAGTAGAGAGCGAGTTTGTAATCCCCAATGGATGTTTGTGTAGTTTTATCAAATCATTTCCCCAGCGGAGATTTTTCTTTTTTTCTTTCTTTTTATATTTAGAAAAGTAAGAATTTATTAGAAAATTTTTATTAATAATCAATTATACTCTTAAGCAATATATTTATTATTGTGAATCTATCAGTAATAAGTTAGTTATTAATTAAACGTCTAATTTAATAATTTTAATTTCATTTCGCTGGCTTCGATATGCCCTATCGGGCTTCTCAGCCAGCGAAATGAACGTATAGATTGTGGCTAAGTAGAGCTTTGCAATAGCAAAGATAGTATCAATAGTTCAGACAATAAAAATAATACAATATTAATAAATCTTTAAATTCATATTATATTACTATTAAATTTAGCAAAATAGTAATTAAATTATTAATTTTGAAAAAAAGAATTATGCAAATTTTAATTGTAGATGATGAAGAAGATATAATTGAATTTTTGAGTTATAATCTTACAAAAGAAGGATATAAAGTATTAAAAGCACGTAGCGGCATCAAAGCTTTAGAAATGGTGAATAAACATAACCCTGAAATTATAGTGTTAGATATTATGATGCCAGAGATGGATGGGATAGAGACCTGTAGGCAAATAAGAGAGCAATTTAAAAATTATCATCCTTATATCATATTTTTGACTGCACGTAGTGAAGATTTCACTCAGATAGCTGCACTAGAAGCAGGTGGAGATGATTTCATAGCTAAACCTATAAAACCACGTGTGTTTATTAGCAAAATTCACTCTATAGAACGTAGACTAAACAATGATAAAGATCTTAATAATCTAATTGAAATAAAAAATATTACTATAAATCCTGAAAAATTTGAAGTACTAAATGATGGAAATCCTCTTGTTTTACCTAGAAAAGAATTCGAAATTTTATATGAGCTTGCCAAACATCCTGGCAAAGTATATACTCGTGATGAACTATTAGATAAAGTGTGGGGCAATGATATCTATGTGGGAGAACGTACCATAGATGTACATATTCGAAAACTTAGAGAAAAATTAGGTAATGATTTAATCCAAACCATCAAAGGTGTGGGTTATAAAATAAATGCATAGATGGCTAAAAATTTCTTAAATACAGGAAATCCTAAAAATTTGTCTTGGGTTTTCACAATCATAACTTGTTTTTTACTAATAATTAATTACTTATTATTTTATTTCATAGATTTGTCTTTAGTCATTTGGATAGCCATTTTAATTTTTGAAATTATATGTATTTATTTTTTAAATAAAAAATTAATCATCAGGTTTATTTATGATAAAATAAGATTAATTTATAAAAATATAGCTACTAAACGTCTGGGCGATGATAAACGACCTATACAAGAGTGGGTGAAAGGGGATGTTTTAAATCGTGTACAACAAGATGTAGAAAGGTGGCTAGAGCTCAAAAATGTAGAAATTGCTACTTTAAAAGAATTAGAAAATTTTCGTAAAGATTTTTTAGCAAATGTTTCTCACGAGTTAAAAACTCCATTAACTACACTACAAGGTTATATAGATACACTCATCGATGGTGCAGTTGCAGATCCTGACGTTAATATGAAATATCTCCAGCGATCTTCTTTCACAATTGAAAGAATGATTACAATGGTAGAAGATTTAGAAACCATAACAAAATTAGAACAAAATACTGATCCTTTGCATATAACAAAATTTGATTTTATAACTTTAGTAAAAGAAGTTATAGACATTATGGAGCTAAAGGCTAATACTAGAAATATTCAAATGATAATACAAAATCACACAAGTGCACCTCTTTATGTATTAGCAGATAAAGAAAAAATAAGGCAAGTTTTAATAAACTTAATAGACAATTCTATAAAATATGGAAGACAATCAGGTAAAACTTTTATCAAAATATATTATTTTGAGCAAAATTTACTTATCGAAATTGAGGATAATGGTATAGGTATCGATGAGGAGCATTTGCAAAGAATTTTTGAAAGATTTTATAGAGTAGATAAAAGTAGAAGCAGAGAAGTAGGTGGTACTGGATTGGGTTTAGCAATAGTAA
>JAPXMM010000165.1:0-4582 GCA_033809015.1 Bacteroidales bacterium | reverse complement strand
ATTTTATCATCATTTCAGAACCTGTATATCCCATATAAGGAGAATAAAAAAGAATGTTTTTCATTGTTTTTCTGTTTTTAGTAAAATATTTTTTAAAATATCTTTTAAATTAATAAAATTGAATGGTAATAATTTGATAGAAGTTGATAAAAATTTTAACATTAATGAATATTCCCTTTGTTTTTTGTAATATGAGACAAAACTATTTAATTTAAAGCACCATGCTAATTTAGTTTCTATACTCATTTTATTTTTGTATTTTTTAACAAATAGTATCATTTCAGTTATATTTTTAATACTTTCAGGGTTATCCATGTGTGTTATCCCTATTTCAGAATAATAATATTTCGACAATTTATCTGGTATAAAATAAAAATCATATTTTTCGGCTATTCTAGTATATAATTCCCAATCAAAGACATTTTTAAAATCATTGTCATAATATCCACAATTATCAAAACATTCTTTATTAGTTATAATAGCAGATGTTTGAATTTCTTCATTTAAATTAGATAAAAATTTTTTATAATAATTACCAATTTTAGGATTTACAGTTTTAAATGGTACTATATATTTTTTATCACCTATTATTTCTATGTGATGAAAGAAAAATTTATATTGTGGATAATTTTTTTCTATATACTGCACGCATACTTCTAATTTATTAGGCAGCCATTCATCATCATGGCAAATAAATGCTATCCAATCATATTTAGATGCTTTAATGCCTGTATTGTGTGCAGCACTTGCACCACGATTTTCAGGATGTTGAATAAAAATAATCCTTTCATCTGTATATTCTCTTACAATAGGCTCCAATGAAGCTTCTGATCCATCATCTATGATTATGAGTTCAAAATATGGATAAGTTTGATTTAACACACTACCTATTGCTCGCTTCAATATATCAGGAGGTGTGTTATAAGCTGGTAGAACTACAGAAAAATATATTGAAGACATAATTTGCAAAAATAACTTATTTATTTGTTATCATTAATTTAATGATTTTAGGTAAATTTTTTAGTATATCAATATAATTACCTCGCCAAAAAGGATCAAGTTTTATAGATTCCCAATATGCTTTTATGACATTTTTAAATTTTTTATTTTCTAAATAAATAATAGCTAATGTGTTCCATCTAAATTTCCAAGCTTCTTTAGCTTCTATATTAGCTTTTATAGTTTTTCCCCATTTATTATAAAAACTAAATATATCACTACCAGCTTTTTTATTTTTAAAAATTGAATCAGGATGTGTGATTCCCAATCTCGAAATATAATAGTTACTTAGACATTCATTGATACAATAAAAATCTATGTATTGTGAAAATCGTAAATATATATCCCAATCTATTAAAACCCCAGTTTCATCGTAATAGCCATAATTATTAAAACATTCTTTTGATATAATTACACTTGACGACTGAATTAACAAATCTTTACCAATTAAGAAATCTATATAATAATTACCTGTTTTTGAAATTATTGAATTAATATTTGATCTTTTTATAATAGTTTGTTCAATAATTATAGGAAAATGATAATAAAACTTATATTGTGGATAATTTTTTTCTATATACTGCACGCATACTTCTAATTTATTAGGTAACCATTCATCATCATGGCAAATAAATGCTATCCAATCATATTTAGATGCTTTAATGCCCGTATTGTGTGCGGCACCAGCTCCTTTATTTTCAGGATGTCTAATAAAATAAATGCGATCATCAGTATATTCTTTTACAATATGCTCTAATGAAGCATCTGAGCCATCATCTACAATAATTAACTCAAAATATGGATAAGTTTGATTTAGTACACTATCTATTGCTCGCCTCAATATATCTGGAGGTGTGTTGTAAGCTGGAAGAACAATTGAAAAATATAAGATATTTTTTATCATCTATTTTTTTTCTAAAATCAAAGAAATAAAATCACTTAATATTAAGTTTGATGATAGAGTGGCTAATTTCTTACAAAAAAATTTTTGTTTTTTTGTAAAACTTACATTATTATTACTCAATAATATATTTTTATTAATCAAATAACTCATAAAAAAAATATCTACATTATAATTACTATTAAATTCTTTAATATAAAAATTTGATTTTTCTTTTAAAAAAAATAAAGAGTATAATGACGGTATCCACAGATGAATTGGCACATCAAAAGATATAGATGTATATCCCCATATTTTTTTTGCTAACCCATTATTTATTGGTAGTCCAATAAAACATTTACCATTTGATGGTAAAATTGAGTGAGCTAATTTTATAGTTTCTATTGGATTAGATATATGTTCTAATGAATGATTAAACATAATAGCCTGTATATTATTACAATTATTATTTTTAATAAATTCATCAAATGTAGATTTATAAATAACTTTTTTACCATTTATAGAAATATCATTATCGATGAAAGGATCTATACCTATAATATTAGTCCAACCTAATTTATGAAAATATTGCCATAACCAATTATTACCCGATCCTACATCTAAAACTATCCCTTTATTCATATTATCAAATAAAAATTTTATAGCCAAATTTTCTCTTTGATTGAATTTATTAGGTTTAATTACATTTACTAAAAAACCTAGAATATCTTTTTTAATTTTAAAAAAATATAATTCTCTATGTTTTAATAAAAACTTTTTTATTTTACTAAATTGCTTATCATTAATATAATTTTCTTGTAAAGAATAATAATTATCTGAATAATAATCAGATAAATTCTCTGGTATTTCTTTTATTTGTATATTACCACAATTTTTACAAACATAATATTCAAACTTTTTATTTTCATTTGATCTCCAATCTAATAAATCAATAGTTTCATTTAAGTTTTCTTCACAGATCCAACATTTATTTGAATTTGACATAAATTTTTTTCAAAATTATTAATTTTTGTAAAATAAAAAAATATTAATTTTGTATGATATTTATATTTATATATGTCAAAAAATATCTGTAAAATTTTTTTATTATGCTTATTTATATCACTAAAACTTTATTCACAACCACAAAACATCAATGGACTACGGCTATGGCTAAGTGCTGATAGAAATGTTGTAATTAATAATAATAAAGTTTCACAATGGATAGATATTAGTGGCAATGGATATGTATTATCTCAAATTGATAGCACAAAAATGCCGTCATATATTAATTTTATTGATAGTATGAATAACAAACCTACCATAAATTTTTATGATGATTTTTTAGTTTCTAACCAATACATTACTATTGGTACATTTTTTATATTAACTAATTACATGTTTGAAAATTTTCAAAATTATTCTGGATTACTAACAAGCCATATTGATAATTATACTGGGAAAGATTTTATCTTAGTTTCAAATCAAAATGGTACTTCATTATATTATACTAACCTGATTGGAGATAACTTATTTATTAATAATATTCAAACTTATGATTTTGCACCATTAAAAAAACCTAAATTAGTTTATGGGTGTTTGAATGAACTTATTACTTGGGATCATATTCAAACTGGAGTAGATAGAAATTATAATGATCGTTTTTGGCATGGTGATGTTTATGAAGTTATCATTTATGATAGGATTTTGGATTCTACTGAAATAGAGCAAGTAAAAACCTATCTAATGGATAAATATGCTCCACCAGTAAAATTAATAGATACATTATCTAATAATGATCTATGTACATTTATATTTACTGAAAATCCCCTCACACTCAAACCTAAAGGATATTTCACATCATTCCTATGGAGTACAGGTGATACATCTGATTCTATTGTTGTTGTAGATGAGGGAATTTATAGTGTATCTGCCACTGATATTTTTGGTAGAGTTTCTAGTGATTCTATTAATATTTATTTTATAACTCCAAGTCTTCCTACACAAACAACCTTTTGTTATGGAGATTCATTAAATCTACAATCTACTTTGCCAGATAGTCTGTTTTCGTTCACTTGGTCTACAGGTGATACTACACCAAACATAACTATTCACTCTCCAGGAGAGTATGCTCTCACTATCACAGATCTATCGGGTTGTTCTAAAATTTTTAATATCTCTGTAGATGAAGATTCTTTTGCTGTAAATTCTGATCTTGGTCCAGATACATCTCTATGCAAATATGATTTTTTATCATTACATACTACCTCTCTCACAGATAGTATTTTATGGTCTGATGGTAGTACAAATGATAGGATTAGTGTGGATAGTAGTGGGCAGTATTGGGTATATGCTATTAATAATCATGGTTGTGAGATTAGAGATACCGTTTATATTAATATCAAAGGTGAGCGACCACATATAATCCCTCATTATTCTACAGCTTGTGATGGCTATCCTGTGCTATTAAGTGATTACTCTGCAGCTGTGCCACCAGATCAGATAGCTAGTTCAGTCTGGGTAATAGGCTCTGATACTATTTCATCTCAAAATACTAATTACATTTTTTCAAATGCGGGTGATCATAATATTTATTTGAAAGTCGTTACAGACAGCTTATGCTGGGCAGATACTAGCTTTACCATTCATGTATTTGCTAATCCAGTGGCAGAATTCACTCCGTTAGAAGGATGCCAACATGAT
>JAPXMM010000164.1:0-4763 GCA_033809015.1 Bacteroidales bacterium | reverse complement strand
GTTTTTCTCCCAAGTCCATTCTTCTACAAGTCTTTTTGTACTAGCATCTAAGCCACGTTCATAATAAACTCGTTTGATTTTTTCTTTAGGATTATAAACTCCTTCTTTTTTGCAGCCTACAAAAAAATGCTTAAGGCTAAAGTAAATAACAAAATTTTTAAATCTTTGTTGAGACTTTCTTTACTGCCAGAATAAAACTGACCTGCTACAGCGGCTTTCCTGTTCATATTTATAAGGGTTTTTGTGTTTTGAGAAAATAAAATCAAAGGGGAAAAACATAAAATTAAGCAAAAAATAAAAATTGTATTTGTTCTTTGTTTATTCATTTTAATCAGCTTTTTACAAATATAAGGAAATTTATTCTAATAAAAAATTCAATATTATAAGATGGTAAAAAAAACAGCAATTTTTTAAAAAAAAATTGCTGTTTAAAATTTTGTGTTTAAAATTTTTTATTCATATTCATAATATGTTCTGTAAACCGATGTGGAGCCACCAGAACCTGTGTATTTCATAGTTACTTCAGTTGGAAATTTGCCGTCATAAGTATATTCATATTCTCTTGTTGTAATGTTAGAATCCCATCTGTTTATAACTTTTCCAACATTGTTTTTGGAAAAACCTTCACTTATAAAATAAACATTGGAATAAAATGGATTAGATTTTTTATCGTAATTTTCATAAGTATATTCGTCAATCCAAGAGCCATAAATTTCTTTCATTTTGCTTAGATTATTTCCATCATATTCAAATTCAAAATAATATACGTAATTTCCTTTTGTGTTTTTGCTTCGTATTCTATCTTTTACTTCTTTAATTGGTAAAATCATAGATATAAAGCTTTCAGGTTTTGTGGTTTTTTTATAATAATCTTCGTCATCATATTCTGTAATAGTAATTTTTACAACTTTAGATTTTTCGTATTTAAACTCATAAAAACCTTCCAAAACATTATCATCATAGTATTCAATTTTACTTACTCCATCTTTATCGTATTTTATTTCATATCGGTCTCCACAAGAATAATCTTCAATTCTAATTAGGCGATTTTTATTATCATAACTAAAGTTTTCGGTATAAATGATTTGATTATCCCAATAATAGTCAATCTTTTTTAATTGCTTTTTCTCCCAAGTCCATTCTTGACTTAGTCGTTTAGGAGAAGAGCCACTTAGAGATTCTTCATAAATTCGTTTAATTTTTTTATTAGGGTTATAAACTCCCTCTTTTTCGCAGCCTATAAATAAAATACTTAAGGCTAAAATAAGAAACAAATACTTTTTCATAATTTTGTAATTTAAAATATGCCTCCACTTTTTTAGGCTATCGGCAACTCCTTTTAATTTTTAGTTTAATTTATTTCTACAAATATACATATTAATTTTATATATAAATCATTTTTTGATTTTTTTTAAAATATTAATTAATTTTCATTATTTATAAAACTTTCCTTAAATTTAATTAGTAAAATATTACAAGTTCAACCACAAAATACAAGTTTTATTAAAATTCTTTTATGTATATTTTAATTTTACTATATTCGTAAACTTAAATTTATTTTTATGAAAAACTATTTTTTACTTTTTGGGATTTTACTTTTTATTCCATTTTTTTCAGAGGCATGTACAAATTATTTAGTTACAAAAACAGCTTCGGTTGATGGAAGCACAATGATTTCTTATGCTGCCGACTCGCATATTCGTTATGGTGAGCTTTATTGGCGACCAGCAGCCGATTGGGAAAAAGGAAATATGCGTACAATTTATGATAGAGGTACAAATAAACCTCTTGGAAAAATCCCACAAGTGCCTCACACTTATAAAGTTGTGGGTTTTATGAATGAACATCAACTTGCAATTGGTGAAACTACTTTCGGCGGTCGTGATGAATTAGTTGATACTACTGGAATAATTGATTATGGTAGTATGATGTTTATTGCTTTAGAAAGAGCAAAAACTGCAAGAGAAGCAATTAAACTAATTATAGAATTACTTAACGAATATGGTTATGCAAGTAGTGGGGAAACTTTTTCTATTGCCGACCCTAATGAAGTGTGGATTATGGAAATTGTTGGAAAAGGAGTGGAGCTGGTATATGATAAAAAACAAAAAAAGTATGTGAATAAAAATAAAGGAATTGTTTGTGTTGCAATAAAAATTCCAGAAGGTTATGTTTCGGCTCATGCTAATCATTCTAGAATTACAAACTTTCCATTAGAGAATATGAAAAACTCTATATCATGTAAAAATTTAGATAAAATCTTTGGCGAAAATATTGAAGTAGTTTATTCTCATGATGTAATTAGCTTTGCTAGAGATAAAAAATATTTTTCAGGAAAAGATGAAGATTTTTCATTTTCACAAGCTTATGCACCTATTAATTATAGTGCAGCAAGAGGTTGCGAACTTAGAGTTTGGGCTATGTTTAACGAAATAAGTGATGATATGGCAAAATATTGGGATATAGCCTGCGGTAACGATTTGGAGAATAGACTTCCGTTATGTATTAAGCCTAATCGCAAATTAAGTCAATTAGACTTATTCAAATTTTTTAGAAATTATATGCAAGGCACAGAATTAGATATGACAAAAGACATAGGAGCAGAGCCTTCTGGTATGCCTTATCGTTGGCGACCTTTAACTTTTAAATATGAAGGTAAAGAATATTTGAATGAAAGAGTAACTGTAACTCAACAAACAGGTTTTTCTTTTGTGGCTCAAATGCGTTCGTGGTTACCAAACGAAATTGGAGGAATTTATTGGCTTGGTGTTGATGATGCGGGTTCTTGTGTATATACTCCTTTTTATGTGGGAATAACAAAACCTGCAGAAAAATGGGCTGAAGGATATGGAGATATTTTAACTTATAAAGATGATGCAGCTTTTTGGGTGTTTAATAGATTAGCACATTTTAAGTATTTATTTTACAATAGAGTAATGCCAGAAATTGAAAAACATCAGTCATTTTTAGAAAATAAATATGTTGAATATGTGGATATTATTGATGAGACGGCTCTAAAATTATATAAGCAATCACCAGAAAAAGCAGCTGAATTTTTAACAGAGTATTCTTGTAATAACGCAAATTCTTTAGTTGATTATTGGAAAGAACTTAATAATTTTCTGTTGGTTAAATATTTAGATGGAAACGTTAAGCCTGAAGAAAACGGAGAGTTTTTACGAAATCCATGGGGCTATCCGAAAAAAATTATTTGGCCAGGATATTCCGATGAGTGGAAGAAAACTCTTATAGATAATACAGGTGATAAGTTTTTGATGAGATAGTTTTACTATATAATAAAGTAAATAAGCAATTTTGAAATAATCTCAGCTACAAGAAGTCCTAGAATAAAGCCAATTATTAACTTAGAACCATTTACACCTGTAGAAACTTTTAATCCATTGTACATTAATGCAATATACCAAACTATAACAGGAACAGAAATCAATATAAATACCCAAAAAGAAGGAACATTAAGTATAATCATAGGATCTTGAATTATTTGTTCCACATCAGGAAAGGTAATAAATAGTGATACTAGTGCTAATATAATAAATGGTATTCGTGCAAATGTCATTGTGCCAAGAATATCAACAAAGCGAAAATCCTTAGAAATAATCAATGCCACTATGTACATGGTAAGTACAACAGAGAGCAGACTTATTCCTGTAACTATAAAGGATGACCAAATGCTGACATTACTGACGAAATGAGCATCAATAGCTCCATCAAAAAGTAGGTTTCCAAAACTAGCAAGTACTGCTGAAATAATTACAATCACTATACCCATTCCAAAAGCTTGCCATCCAGCAATGCGGATAAATGGGTTCCAAAGTAAACTCCAATTTTTATTTGTTTTCATAATTTTTAATTTTTTGAATGATTTCATTTAACATATTTCTCACTGTAGGATAACTCAGCTTGAGTTCTGCCGACATATTTTTTAAACTTCCACTGTTTTTTATAAAGCGGAGGATAAACTGTAATTCGTCTTCTGAAAGACGAAGCAAAACAGGAAGCTCATAAGAGCCTGTAACTTCTGTTTGGCAAGTTGTGCATTTTAATGCCATTACTTTAAGCTGTGATTGACAGCTTGGACAAGATGTAGGTAACATAGTTTTATTTTTTATTAATAATGGTACAAAAATAATATAAAATTTAATAAAATCAAAATATTAATCAATAATATTTAATAATTATTTAATAATATTTATAAATTGTTTAATATAATGATAGGTTAGAAGAGAATTGTTTTTTATGAAAAGCACAAAAAAATCGGATATTAAATTTAATATCCGATTTTTTCATATTTGAACTTTACAATTATTATTCTTTTATAAATCTAGCTACTTGATTATTTGCTTTAATAATATATAAACCTGGTTTTAAAGAAGAAACATCAATTGATTTTCCAGAAACATTAGCATTTAATACAACTTTTCCTGAAATATCCATGATTTGAATATTTTCTGTTTGAAGTCCTTCTAATTGTAAAATACTAGTTGTTGGATTTGGATATACTTTTAAAACAGCATTTGTATTTTCAGTAATTCCTAACACAACAACTTCATAGTGAGCTTGAAAACCTTGAGCTTGAGCTTGTCCGTCAGTAGTAAATTCTAAATAAATTTTATTACCTTCAGTAATTACTTCACCAGGATTGTAAGTAAATTCTCCTACTAGTTCAATTAGACCGTTTATTGGGTTACCTTTCCAAATTTTTAAAGTATCACCAGATGCTAAGTCGAATCTGTCAAAAGTTA
>JAPXMM010000163.1:0-4832 GCA_033809015.1 Bacteroidales bacterium | reverse complement strand
TTTTTGCCTGCTAGATTGATATCTATGACTATACATGAATCAAAAAATTATGCAATTATCGAAAAGGGTAGGAGAGAGGGCATTAGTGAAAATAGCGGTGTCTATACACCAAATGGTATTTTAGGAATAGTAAGCTCTGTTTCAGATAGATATACTTTGCTAAAAACTTATATGCATCCTGATGTTAAAATTTCTGCTGCAATAAATAATAACTACGTTGGCATAGCTCAATGGGATGGAAAACACATAGGAACTGGAGAAATAGTAAATGTACCATTCGCAATGAAAATTAATGTTGGTGATACGATTTTTACTAGTGCTTATTCAACTTTTTTCCCACCAAATATACCTATTGGAGTTGTTACTACTAAATATTTTAACCCAGATAATCAATCAATGACATATAAA
This sequence comes from Bacteroidales bacterium, assembly GCA_033809015.1. Lineage (GTDB taxonomy): Bacteria > Bacteroidota > Bacteroidia > Bacteroidales > DTU049 > DTU049. The sequence goes on along the minus strand of JAPXMM010000163.1, from coordinate 4,424 downwards.
TTTAATTACTTAGAAAATCTAGACAGAGTATATTTCGTTTATGTAGTTAAGTTTATTGATAATGACCAAATAATGCAACTAAATAAAAATAAATAATCTATGCAGACTTTTAAAAAAGTATTATTTGCTATATTGATTTTCCTATTTCAAGTTCTAATATTAGATCATTTACCTCTGTCATATGGTGTACAGATTAATTTATTCATTTATATTATTTTATGTTTGATACCTTTTAACATGAATAAAACATCATTGATATTAATTGCTTTTTTGATTGGTTTATTAAGAGATTCATTTACATTCACTTATGGATTATATGCTTTTGGTGCTATAGTTATTATTTTCATACAGCATTATTATTTTTTATTACCACAATATAATAAACTAAGAAAGATAGATACTCCACTTTATGCCAACTCAAATTTGCTAGGATGGAGGAGTTTTTTAATATATATCACTATTTTTTCTACAATATTTACTTTTTTAGTAAATATAATAAATTACCTCACTACTTGGATTTACATTAGATTTTATTTTATTATCGAAGAAATCTTTTTTACTATTATATTTATCTGTATTGCTGAATTAATGAGATCTTGGTTATTTCATAAAGAAGAAAAAGAGAAATTTGTATAATAATATTTTAGAATCATATAATTGATAAGCCTTGAACTAGATTTTGTTGTCAAAATTTTTTATATAATATTTAAATTTATCGCCACGATCTTCGAAATTTTTGAATTGATCATAGCTAGCTGCAGCAGGTGATAATAAACAAATTTTACCTGGAGAAGTTAATCGAAAAGCAGCATCCACAGCTTGTTGTAAATCATCAAATTTCATTACATTTTTATCTTTTATGTTTTCTAAATTTGTAAATAAAAGATCTTTTAATTCTCCTATACAAAATATATTTTTTACATTGGATTTTTTTAAATAATCAAAAAGTTCAGAATAATTTAATCCTCTATTCATCCCACCTATTATCAAAGTGTCTACATTATACAGTGATTCTAAGGCTGCAATAGTAGATTGTGGTATTGTAGAGATGCTATCATTGTAAAAATGAATATTTTGAAATTCACCTATATATTCCAACCTATGTGGTAAAGGTTGAAATTCATATATTTTATCAATAAATGCTTCGATTTCTATGCCAGTACTAAAATATGTGGCTAGCAAAGCTGCACAAATATTATGAATGTTATGCTCACCTTTTAGTTTCAATTTGTCCTGATCGATTGATAATTTTTTTGTATTGTTAGCATTTTTAAAAATCAGATTATTATCAAGATAAAATAAGCCTCTTTGACTATTTTTTATGTTTTCACCGAAATTCCAAATTTCACTTTCTATATTTGTGATATCAGCAATGTTGTTATTTATTATAGCAAGATCATTACTATTCTGATGAGTAATAATATTAAATTTAGCATTTTTATATAATTCAAATGATTGATAGTAATCTAAATGCTCTGGGAAGATATTTAATAAAATGGCAATATGAGGTGAATAATTTATACTATCTAATTGATGACAAGATAATTCTAAAACATACCAATCTGTGTGGTTATCATTCATTAAAAGGTCAAAGACCGGTATTCCAATATTTCCACCAATTTGTACATTAAAATTTAAATTTTTTAATAAAAAATATACCAAATTAGTAGTAGTAGATTTGCCTTTTGTACCAGTAATACCAATCGTTTTATTTTTATAATATTTAAGGAATAATTCTACTTGGCTTGTGATGTTATTTGTTTTTTTAATATTCAAATTATATAGACTAATGCCTGGTGATTTAATTATAATGTCAAATTTATCTAAATTAGTAATTAGCTCATTTTCAGAAATATATGGAATTGCACTATTATCAATATAATATTTATCAGCAATTACTACATTATAATTTGGAACAAATTTATTTATAAACTGCAATGTGCTTTTGCCTTCGCTTCCCCATCCCCAAATACAGATTTTTTTATTGATTAATTCGGTAAAAATTGTTTCCATAACAAATTATAAAAATTTAGTAAAAATAGCAATATTTTAAATTTTGCTAATAATAATTTTAAAATTATTATCTAAAATATTGAGTAGAATTAAACTCACATAAAACAATTACATTGTAGTCTAATAAATGAATGTACCTGAGTTAAAAACTTAGTTAGCGTTAACTTTTTTTATTAACTCAATACATTCACAACTTCTTTGATTTCTGGAATATATTTTTTTAGAGTTTCTTCAATTCCATTTTTTATAGTAATCACAGACATTGGACAAGAATGGCAAGCACCAGTTAATTTTAATTTTACAATAAAATCATCTGTCAATTCTATGAATTCCATATCACCGCCATCATTTTGTAAATATGGGCGTATTTGGTCTAGAAGATAAAGGACTCTTTTTTTAATTTCTTCGTACTCCATGATTTTTAATTTTATTGATATTTAATTTCTACAATTTTAGTTTCTGGAAGAGTAGCATTACGAATAGAAATAGCCTGAGTTGTAGCATCTACCATTTTTCTAAGCTCTAAAGAATATGCTGTATTATCATCTAAAATAGCTGGACGTCCATTATCTGCTTCATCACATATTTGTGGATCGATAGGAATCTGACCGAGAATAGTTGTATGAAATTTTTTAGCAATATCATTGATTGATCCTAGCCCAGAGAAAATGTTATATTTTTTATCTGGAGCATCTGGAGGAATGAAATAAGACATATTTTCTACTATTCCTAAAATGGGAACATTAATATTGGGGTCCTCAAACATATTAATAGCTTTCACTGCATCATTAATAGCAATTTTTTGAGGAGTAGTAACGATGACAACCCCCGTGAGGCTATAATTCTGAACTAGTGTTAGGTGAATATCTCCTGTACCAGGAGGAGTATCAATAATGAGATAATCCAACTCGCCCCAATCAGTATCCTCCATAATTTGCTTAAAAGCAGAGCCGATCATAGGGCCACGCCATATAAGAGCTTTTTCTGGATCAATAAAAAACCCCATACTCATTATTTTAACTCCATATTTATCTATAGGAGTAATAATTTGTTTACCATTATTTTCAACCACTACAGGTTGAGCATTCTCTAATCCAAACATTAAAGGAGCACTAGGACCGTGAATATCCGCATCAATAAAGCCCACTTTAGCACCTTTAAGAGCTAAACCTACTGCTAAATTAGTAGCAATAGTAGATTTGCCAACGCCACCTTTGCCCGAAACCACTGCTACAATATTTTTAATATTTCCCATAATTGAATGAGCCCTAGCTGTAGAAGTATTAGAAATAATCTTGACATCTATATCTGCATTTGGCATTACAGACTTAACAGCATTAATGGCTTGATCTCTAAACATTTCTTTTAATGGACATGCAGGAGTAGTTAAAACTATAGAAAAACTAACTTTATTACCATTGATTTCCATATTTTGAACCATTCCTAATGATACGATATCCTTTTTAAGATCAGGATCAATTACTGATTTTAAAGCTTCTAAAATTTTTTCTTTCATCATTAAATAATTATATTACAAAATTAATAATATTAGTTTACATAAAAAGCAAATAGAATAAATATCATTATTTGTGAAAATTTTTAAAAGGTCAAAAAAATTATAAACGGGAAGATGCTGAGAAATAAAGGGTAAGAGAGAGTTTTTTCAGGTGTCAAATATATGTTATACTTCAAAGTATGTTATTCATATCTCTGATTAACTATCTCTCTATACTTGTCCCACGCCCATCTGTCGTGCGATGACAGATTCAGTAGTCGCCCAATATCTTGATCTATCAATTCTTTCAAGTACTTATTCATTATCACAAACCACATAAGGTAGCTCTGCAAGTACTTCGTAGCTACTCCGTGAAATCTACTCAACCACGTCTTGAAATCACTTATTTTGCTCTCAACTATTTTCACACTGTAAATTCCTCGCTTAATCTGTCTTTTGTTTACTATCACTTTTTTACTTTGTAGACCCTTTACGGCTTTTCTGAACTCTTTTTTTGGCTTTACACATATCAGATTGTTTTCTGACAATCTACTCTTGAGCTCTTCTCTTAATTGTTCATTCTTCACTTTTTTCTCTCCAACTTGTTTAAAAAGAATATTACCTTCCCTGTCTGTAACTACTAATACTGCTACCTTAGGATGTTTTTTCTTTTTAGCTCTTTGATATTCTTCTTTGTTTTTAAACTTTCTCCCTTTTTCTGAATATTTCATTAGTAGCTCATCAGCTTCTACAATTCCAGAGAAGCTTATTCCACCTTCTAAGGCTCTAATAGCAGCTAATATTTTGTGTCGCCATTCAAAGCTTGTTTTCAAGCAAATGCCAACCTCATCAGCACAAGCTCGTAGACTTTTACCTTCTAACATACATCTCATATAGTCGAGCATTAGTGGATATT
>JAPXMM010000162.1:0-4891 GCA_033809015.1 Bacteroidales bacterium | reverse complement strand
ATGTAATTCTATCCATCTCAATCATAACACAAAAATAAGGGTAAAAATAGTAATGGAGCGGGATTTAAGAAAATCCCACCCCAACTATTGACAAAGAGCCTAAATCTTTCAACTTTATACGTAGGTATTGATGTAAGTTCTAAGACTAATGTCTTATGTGCTCTAGATTTTGAAGGCAATAAACTTCTTAACCTTAAGGCTTTGAATAACCAACCCGGTGCTGAATCTATCTTAGATAGCATTATTAGGTGTTTAGATTCTAATGGCCTAAAATATGTTGTTATTGCCTTGGAATCTACTTCTTTTTACAGTACTCATATTGCAAACTTTCTTGCTTCAGATGAGCTTCTATTAGCCTATAAACCTCTTGTATACTGCCTTAATCCAAAAACTGTTGCTAATTACAGAAAGACTTTTGTAGATATGGACAAAACTGACCCTCTAGATGCATATGTCATTGCTGATTTTGTTCGTTGTGGCAAAATTACTTCTAAGCCTTGGCGTGGATCGCAATTTCTTGCACTCCAGCGTTTAACTAGACATCGTCTTCATTTAATTGAAGGTATTACAAGAGAAAAAGCTTATATGGTGTCCAATATCTATCTTAAATTTAGCGAATTAACAGTATTAGATAAAGAGAAACGACCATTTTCTAACACTTATGGTGTTACCTCTTCAGCCATATTAACTGAATATCTATCCTTAGATGATATTACCTACTCATCTATTGAAGACTTAGTTGCCTTCATTAGAGAAAAAGGTAAAAATCGTTTTAGTGATCCTGAAATGACAGCTCAAGTACTCAAAAAAGCTGCTAGAGATTCTTATCGCTTTGATAAAGTCCTTTATGAGCCTTTAAATGTTGCAATTGCTTCATCTTTCAATGTAGTTAAGGCATTGGAAGATGAAGTTAAAACTGTTGATAAGACTATTGAAAGAGCTATCAAGGGGATTAACCCTACTGAGTATCAATCTCTAATGTCTATTCCAGGAGTTGGCCCAGTACTTGCTAGTGGAATTCTTTCTGAGATAGGAACCATCACTTCCTTTGATTCTCACAATTCTCTAGCTAAATATGCAGGCCTAACTTGGAGAGTTAATCAATCTGGTAATTATTCTTCAGATGATACCAGAATGACTAAGACCGGCAATAAATACCTTAGATACTATTTAATTGAGGCTGCCAATAGTGTTAGAAAACATGTACCAGAATACAAAGAAAACTATTACAAGAAGTACAGTGAGGTAACAACTCACCAACATAAAAGAGCCCTCGCACTTACATCTCGTAAATTTGTTCGTCTGGTTTTTGGATTGCTGACTAAAAACCAAATCTACTCCAGCGATAAAGTTGGAGATATAAATTAAAATATTTCTAATCTCTAAACCTATTTTTTGCTAAAACCAATAGGTTCTATTAAGGTTACCCTTTTTTAATCGTTTCTTTTATTTTTATTAAAATTTATCTTTTGACATATTACCAGATTGCTTTTTAATACTTTATAAAGCTACATAATAGCTCTTTTCATATATTTTAATATATCATTATATTAGAATTTAAATTTGATTTTTCTATTTTCTTTAATTTCTTATTGTCAATTATATATATATCATTAACAATATTAAACGCATCTTTATCGTGAGATATTATTATTAATGTTTTATCAGCAAAGTGCTCTCTAATAAAATTCAACAAAATACTTTTATAATTTTGATCAACATAATTTAAAGGCTCATCAAGTATATATACGTCTGCATTATATAATAAACCTCTCGCTAATTGAATTAATTTTTTTTCGCCAGCAGAAAGATTTTGTAAATTTCCTCCAACAGTCGTATTAAGTTCAATATTATTTTTTTCTAAAACCTTAATAATTGGGAGAATTGAAGTTATATCTTTTTTTTGAAACATTGTAATATTATCTATAATTGTTCCATAAAATATATCTGGTTTATCTGGTATTAATCTTATAGTTTTACAAATTTGATCTTCATTTAAATCTTGATATGATATATCATTAATAGTAATTACTCCAGAATAATTATCCTGTATTCCTGCAATAATATTTGCAAGAGAAGTCTTACCACTACCATTAGCACCTTTAATGCCTATTTTATCCATTGATTTAATTACTAGGTTGATTCCTGCTAATATTGTTTTATCCTCATGTGTAATACTAACATTGTCCAATTTCATATAACGAAACTTCTGTAGTGTTATATTAAAATAATTATCTTTTTTCTTAAAATTTAATATTTCTTCCAGCCTTTTCATATGCACTTCATAAATAGTCTTACTTTTTGGATAATTAATATAAAACTCAATAGGATTCCATAGTTTTGAATAGTATAGTGAAAACATTGTTAAAGTTCCTACTGTAATCTTATTATTAATAGCTAAATATCCACCAAAAACATAAACAATAATCGAAATACAATTAAGCAATCCAGTAGAAAAAAAGTAATCATATAATATATCAACTTTTAATATCTTAATAGCATCTTTAAAATAATTATTTAATTCTTTAGCATTCTTAGTTAAAAAAGGAGCAACCGCATTATTTGCTCGAATAGTATAATTATAATTTACAAGTTCTTCTAAACTATTGTTAAGTACTTCTTTATCTTGTTGAATTATTTCATTTAATTTTTTTAATTTTGTAGTCATATGCTTTTTTATCAAAAAGAATAGAGGAAAAACTAGAGTTAAAACTAAAGTAAAATAGATATTATTTAAAGCCATTATAATTAAAATCACTATCGACATTACAGCATAAATAACTTTTTTAAATGGTACTTCAATTATGAATGATCTAATTTTCTCAATATCTTCATTATATCTGTTAATAAAATATCCCGTATTTTTTTTAGTAATATTATTAAACCTTGAAAATCCTAAATATTCGTAAATTTTTAATCTATATTCCTTTATAATCTGTTCTTCATATTTTGTTTTGTAATAATTTGAAATGCTTAACGTAAAAATAAATACTGCAATAATTAAGATAAATTTTGTACTATTAATTAAAAAATCTCGAAACAAATTTAATGTTATTGAATCAATTATTTTTTTTGTAAGAATAGGAACATATATAGAAATTACAATGTTTACTATTTGTAAAATATAGTATATATATTTATAATTTTTATATTTTTGCTTCATATTGTACCACCTCATATAATATAGCGATTTGTTTTTAATGTTTTTTACAATAACGATTACATAACCTATATAACCAAGTAATTTTCCAATGATTTATTTATTAAATTTAATCTAATTCTAACAGAAACTGATTTACTTCAAATTTGGATTTTTATTTTATCTAATTTATATAGGGTTTTAGTAAAGAATACAATTCTTATTGATACATTTCAACATAATTTCCACAGTTACCTACTTAAAATAAATTTAGAAATTATTTGCTATTTATATTGGCAACATATTTTATATAAAGCATATCTTCGTTTAGTTTTTCTAGAATTTCTTTTCTACAAAACACTGAATTTAAGTCACCTAAGTTAATCAAGGCATCAAACCTGCAATCTGCATGACATATTGGAATTAATGAACATTTTTTCTCAAAACATTTCTCATAAAGTTTTAATTTAAAAAGATTTTTAGATGGAGATATGCAACTATCATTTTTCCAATCACCAATAATACCTTCTATTCTTCCAACCATGCTTAAACATTTGTATATTTTGCCATCTGGACTAAAAATAAAACTATTTCTCACTTTTGCAGTACAAATTGAACCAAAAACATAAGAATCATTTAAATAAAATCCTTTTTTACTTGCATAATCATAAATTTTTATATATAAATCAGCAAAGTTATCAAATAATATCTTTTGTTTTTCAATATAATCATGAGCTTTAGATTCATATGTTTGAGTAATATTTCCAAAAGATAAAAACAACTTTTCCTTTTCAAATTTATCAGCTAGAAAATCTATTAATTCAAATACATATTCATAATTTGAACGATCAAAATTAATCCTTAGATCTATAGATGGTAAAATTTTTTTATCTAATATATAATTTATATTTGAAACAATACAGTCAAATGTACCATTACCATTGATAAGATGTCTACGCCTATTATGTATTTCTTTAGGGCCATCTAATGTTACTTGAAATCTATGCCAACCATAAAATTTCAAGAATTCAGCTTTTTCTAGAGTTAATAAATAACCATTGCTTACTATACTAGTATATAATTTTAAGGAAAAATCATCAGCAATTTTCCTGAAAACATTCATAGCAAAAGGCACAATTTTCCAATTATAAGTAGGCTCACCGCCATGCAAAGTTATCATCAAATACTTAATTTGTGGATTTAATCTTAAATATTCTCGCAAATAATTATCAATGGTTTTTACATCATTTAAAGTCATTTTACATGCTCGATCAATTCCATCTTGATAACAATAAATACATTTGAAATTACAACCAGTAGTTGGTAAAAAATGTATTACTAAAGAATCATATTTTTCCCATTCTTCAACTAAACTTTTTAAAAACAAGGCTTTTTCATTAACATCATCTTGTATTAAAAACTCCTCCTCCAAAAGAACTTTTAGATAGTAATCAAGTGGCTTTTCTTGAATTTCCTCAATTTCAGATAGTTCTCCTGATACAAACTTTTTTATTTTATCTAAAGTTTCACGTTCAAAATATAATACAGATTTATTTAATGTATTAAATAATATTACATCATTGTTTTTATTTGACTCAATAATAAATTGGCTCCATTTCACGTGAAATAAACCTGCTAAAATGTTAATTGGTTAAAAAAACATACAAAGGAGGTTTATTCACAAGTGCAATCTAATTTTATCACACAATTATTAAATTTAAAAGGGGTTAAAGTAACTAAAATATCGCATGA
>JAPXMM010000161.1:0-4993 GCA_033809015.1 Bacteroidales bacterium | reverse complement strand
ATTTTTCATACTATATAGCATAATCCTTCTAAGATTTATCCATAAGCATCCACAATATGCCCATAATACATTCTTTAATTTACCACGATACCTCGTCTTTCCATCCCTTAACAGAATTTTTAACTGAAATATCGTCGCTTCTATATTATTTTGCTTATTAAATTCTTCCTTTGGTATTTGTTTTAACGCTTTTCTTTTCATTGAAACTTCTATTGACCTCTCATCAAAATATTTCTTTCCTTCTTCTGTCTTTATATACCATTTATCTCCTTCGCTCCTATCTGTCATTAAGCTATTTGCTTCGCTAAATATTTTTACTTCTTTACTATTTTTTGTCTCTTTATACATTTTCTATATCATTATCTTCGCTTCAAAATTAATATCTTTTTAGCAATTATAAAAATTTATTTACATACTTAATATTAAATTTTTTATATTTTTATACTTTGAAAATTTTTCCACGGCTTTTCGGAGTAGGCTTAAAAATTATTTGAAAGAAACTAATAATAATAATTATAAATTTTTTTTTAACAATTACTGTACAAAAAGTAGATAACATTAATATATCACCTATAGATAATTCTGCAGATTTTATCATTCTCACTCCTAGCACCATAACTAAGACATATTAAAACAATATAAAAATAATCATTAATTTTGCATTAAAGAATAAAATTTTAAAACAATTAGTTTATTTAATTTCTTAAAAAAATAATTATTAAAATTAATATTGTAATTATTTATAAAAATTTGAAAACAATTTATACCCTTAAATCATGAAATATAATTCAGAATTGGAACCTTTGAAATTACCTGAATATGGTAGAAATGTTCAAAACATGGTAAATTTTGCAAAAACTATAAAAGATAAAGAAGAAAGAACACAATTTGCATATAAAATTGTTAGAACTATGGCTACAGTAGTAGGGAATGGTAAATACGAAAGCTCTAAATATTGGGATCATCTTTACATCTTAGCTGATGGCGATTTAGATATAGATTGGCCAGTAAAATTAAATATTAAATATTTAAAATTTGTACCAGATAGAGTGCCATATAGAGGTGAATATAATTCTAAATTTCGTTTTTATGGCAGAATAATTGAAGATATAACAAAAAAAGCTATAGACTTGCCAGAAGGCGACGAAAAAAATGAATTATTAAAACATCTAATTATGACAATGAAGAAATTGTATGTATATTGGAATAATCAGATGGTCAATGATGAGATTATAAAAAATCATTTAAATAAGTTATCAAATGGGCTATTAAATGTTTCTGATGATGTTTTCGATTCTACACATGTAAATATTAATAGACAAAATGTAGATTATCAAAAAAATAAAAAATTTATTAATAATAAAAATAACAAAAAAAGAAAATAATCTATAATGTCCGATTTTATTGTAAAAGGTGGGAAACAATTAAAAGGTGAAGTAGAACCTCAGGGAGCTAAAAATGAAGCATTACAAGTGATTTGTGCTTGTTTATTAACTGATGAAAAGGTTAATTTATATAATGTGCCTCTGACAAGAGACATTATGAATCTTCTAAATCTAATTCATGATATAGGTGTAGAAGTTTATATAGAGCGAGAAAATAATGCTGTCAGTATTTGCTCAAAAAATATAAATTTAGCTAAATTAGATGATGAATCTATACAAAAAAGGCAATCTTTACTTAGAGGCTCTTTGATGCTAGCTGGACCTATTTTAGCACGATATAAAAAAGCTATTATTCCTAAAATTGGTGGCGACAAAATAGGTAGACGTAGAATAGATACACATCTTTTTGGTTTTGAAAAATTAGGTGCCGAGATAGATTTTGATTTTTTTACTAATAAAGTTATTTTAACAGCAAAAAACGGACTAAAAGGGAATTATATGATGCTGCCAGAAGCTTCTGTTACTGGTACAGCAAATATAATTATGGCTGCTGTTTTGGCTGAGGGAACTACAACTATTTATAATGCTGCTTGTGAACCTTATATTCAGCAATTGTGTAAAATGCTCATTTCTATGGGAGCTTATATAGAAGGTGTCGGCTCTAATTTATTAAAAATTTATGGTGTAAAGAAATTAACTGGTACCTCACATACATTATTAGCTGATATGATAGATGTAGGAAGCTTTATAGGATTAGCAGCACTTACACAATCAAATATTACTATTAAAAATTGCAATATTCATCATCTGGGTATAATACCAGAAACATTTCGTAAATTGGGAATTATACTTTTAGAAGATAATGATGATTTAATAATCCCCAGTCAAGATACATATGAGGTATCTCAATATATTGATGGGGGAATACTTAGTATATCAGATGCACCATGGCCAGGATTCACACCAGATTTATTAAGTATTGTTTTGGTAGCTGCTACCCAATCAAGAGGTTCAGTTTTGATACATCAAAAAATGTTTGAAAGCAGATTATTTTTCGTTGATAACTTAATCGAAATGGGAGCACAAATAATTTTATGCGATCCACATAGAGCTACAGTTATTGGTTTAGAAAGACGTTTCCCATTACGTGCTATCACTATGTCTAGCCCTGATATTAGAGCTGGTATTTCTCTACTTATTGCAGCTCTATCTGCTAAAGGTACAAGCATTATTCATAATATTGAACAAATAGAACGTGGCTATGAAGACATTGATAAGCGACTTCAAAAATTGGGTGCAGAAATAGAAAGACAATAAGTTTTTTATAACAATTAATAAAAATTTAGTATAAAAATTTTTATATATAAGAAATTTTTTATATAACTTTGCAAAAAGTTTATTTATATAATTTATTTAATAAATTAATTAATATTTTACATAAAATCATATATATATTATATAAATGATTAAAATTCACAAAGTTACAACAACCCCCAAAAAATAAAAATATGAGAAAGAAAATTTTATCAATCGTTATTTTTGCAATAATCAGTATTGCAACATTCGCACAAAAGCCAGTAGGTACCAATCCATTTTCTATAGAAGGTGGATTAACAATTAATGCTTTGACAGGACAAACTTTTGCTGCTCCTGATTTGAGATTACGTTATTTTATTAATGATGCTATTTCAGTAAGATTAGGTGTTATGATAAACTCTAATAAAACAACTGATTTTATCTATGGTTTTAATGATCAAGGATTCCCCGTTGAGTCTAGGCAGGGTTCTTTTGAGCAAAAAGATTTTGGCACACAATTTAGCCTAGGTGGTGCATATCACTTTGCACAGAAAGAGAAACTATCACCCTATGCTGGGCTAGATATTACTTTCCTTTCGGGTTCTTATAACGAAACATGGAAAAACACTGATCAATATTTAACAGCTTTTGATGAAAATAGAAGTGGCCATTATAAATATAAATATAGTGGCTTTGGCTTTATGATTTTCACTGGCGTTGATTATTATTTTGCTGAAAATATCTTTATAGGACTAGAAATAGGCATAGGAATGTCTAATGATAAAGATAAAAGTGGAGAATGGTCTCAGACAGTTGGACAAACAACAACCACTGTTACAACTTTCCAAACATATGCTGATTCATATTTCGGGAATATGTTTTCGCAGATGATACGTCTTGGATGGAGATTCTAATTTTTTTTAAATAAAATAAAAAAGGGGTAATAATTACCCCTTTTTATTTTTATTATGTTAATTTATGCTAAAGCAGCTATCATCAAAGATTTTCCCATAATATATCTGGTATCACCTAGATAAGCAAAAGATATCTCATTTAGTGGTTTATTAGAATGTTCTAGCATAGTCATAAAATCAGCTAATAACTGCTTAGGATGACCTTCATTTGTTAATCCATTCCATACTGGCACACCTGTATATTATGCTCATAGCCTCTATATTCTATACCATCATAAATGTGTTCTAGCACTCTAGCAGTATTTTTGATGAATTCTTTTTTGCCCATTTGAGAACTAGTAGGCCCTAAATAAATAACATAAGCACCTTGATCATAAGCTGCTACCTCAAAACACCTCTCGTCTTTGTACTATTTATTTCAAAAAATGTCGATTTTTCAAATTTAAACTCTTAATATTATTATTTTAAAAATTTAGTATGCAAAATTAATATTTTTGTTTTAATCATAACTTTACAAAAAATAAAATGTACCAATGTCAGCAAACTATTTATAATAAATTAAATCATTTAAATTTCAAGGATTATTTAATTCCTTAAATCATTATACCCATAAGGAAATAAAAGTAAAAATACCAATTATAATAAATAATAATCCTGATATTATTGACATTGTTTTAGGCTTTATCTTTTTCATTAATACATTTCCTAAAAATATTGATAAAATGCTCATTAATGACATTGCTAATATAACACCTAAAAAAACCAGCCAAGGATTATATTGTGTGGCAAAAGTAGCTGATGCTATTTGAGTTTTATCACCCCATTCTCCAATGAAAATTAGTAAAAAACCTGTAATAAATGGATTAATTTCTTTTTTACTTAAATTGATTTCCTCTTCCCTTTTAATTAAAGTGATAAACCCGAAAATTATAAATATTCCTCCGGCAATTATTTTCATAATATTATGAGGGATAAGATTTGCTATTAAGCTACCAGCTAATATAGCAATGCCATCTACTATTGCAAAAGCTAAAATAATGCCCCAGAATAAATTAAAATGTTTATTAGTTTTTGATGCTAAGACAATTATTAATAATTGTGTTTTGTCAGCGAACTCAGCAAGTGCAACAAGCAAAAATGGGATTAAAAAATCACGAAACATTATATTTTTTATTAATGCAAAAGTAAATAATTTGAATAGAAAAATTGATAAAGGATTGTAAAATATCTAAATGTTATGTATTAAATATGTTAGCGACATCAAATCGCTGTACCGCTCCCATGCCCGCCTATCCGACGCTGCCAAATTTAATAGCCTCCCCGTATCTTCTATTATCTTATCCGCCAGATACTTTCCCCTCACTACAAACCACATTATATAGTTTGTTAAATACTTCG
>JAPXMM010000160.1:0-5102 GCA_033809015.1 Bacteroidales bacterium | reverse complement strand
GCCAAAACAATCCCCCTTTCAACTGCATACCAAAATTCAATTTCGACATAAAAATAAGGTAATCTATTTCACATTAAGATTACCTTATTTTAGCATATTTCATTTTGGTATAGCAAGTTATACCAAAAATTTGGTAACTTGTAAGGGGAGTTCCCCTTAACCCCCTTTAGATCCAAAACTAAACTTCAAAGTTCCCGTTCATTTTTAATAAATCAAGGTAGTATTTTTTTAAGAAAACCACTTAAAAAAATCTCCACCTTGATTTATTAAATTTTTTCTGCTTTGCATTATTTGAGCAAAGGACATACGAGGATAGAATAAAATTTCTCTTTTCCTTTGCTTTTCTTTAGTTTAGCAGAAAAAAACATTCTCTAGCTTTATTCTAATTCCTGATTTTTCTTTTTGAGCTTCAGGAACACCAAGGATAGAACATTAACACTAGGTACCATTTTTAAATCTAAAACATACAGTGCTATTTTCTTCTAGTCATTTTTATATTTAAAAGTTATAATAAAATAAATTATTACTTTTTAAGGAGTGAGCATATTGAACATATTCAAAAATAAAAAAATTTCATTATTAATACTACTAATAGTATTAACAATAGTGACTGTAAATCTTATATTATATAAAAAAAATACAAACACTGAAAATTTAACCATAAAAACAAATATAACTAATAATACAGATTATGAAATAAAAGATTTCAATATTTACATAAAATATAAATCTAAAAAATATAAAAATATAAATCTTATCAGTGAAAAAAACATATCTGCGAATAATAAAGTAGAAGAAAAAACGGTTATAGATCCATATGGTATTTATTCTATAGAGTTAAAATATAAAAAAAACAACAAAGGAATCTACTATAAATCTATAGATGTACCAAAAAACATAAATATAAATTTAAGTATTGATAATTTTGAACCATTAACTATTTCAGGTACATTACATGATGGAAGACAAGAATATAACATAAAAGAAGTGTTAGATGACTAACACTTCTTTTATGTTATATTCTTGTAGGAACTAATCTATTATTTTCTATCATTACAGCTTCGCCATTTCTAATCGCTCTGTAAACAGCATTACTTATAACACTTAATTTACTAGGTGCATATCTAGCACCTATATCTCTGCCCAACTTATTATTACTTAAATCCATTCTTTTTGGCAAACCATAAGAATCGTACTCATGTGCAGTAGTCCATCTTTCTGTAGC
This sequence comes from Bacteroidales bacterium, assembly GCA_033809015.1. Lineage (GTDB taxonomy): Bacteria > Bacteroidota > Bacteroidia > Bacteroidales > DTU049 > DTU049. The sequence continues at coordinate 3,877 of JAPXMM010000160.1, read as the reverse complement.
AGTTACTGCATACTTCATTGAAGGTCTTGAACCATTTCCCTCAATTTGATCAACATAAAAATAATTAACTAAAATTGCATTCCAATAAGTATGTCTAAATGCATCTGAAGCATCATCAGTATAATTACCTCCAAAAACTTTATCTGTTTCACTAAACGCTTCTTTACTAGCATAGTAATATGTTATTGCTTCTAATGGATATCTTTTAACCAGTCTTTTTTCTTCATCATTTAAATCATTATAACTTTCAGGTAAATACTTACTTAATCCCATCGGCACAATTTTATTAGGGTTTAAATAATTTTGTATTATTTTTTCTATAACATACTCATTTTTTTGATCAAGAGTAAGTTGATTAAAATCCTTTTCATTCTTAATTTCTAAATAAACATTTGCTAAATCTTCACCAGTTAATTCATCTATAATGTCATCTAAAGTTATCCTAGTATCTCTAACACTCATATCACTAGCATAAGTAATACTATTAAAAGACAACAAAAATATAGAACACAATAAAAACAAACTCATCTTCCTTATTATGGTACTTTTAAATACTTTCATTATTTCATCCCCCTATTTATAATTTTTTTATTTTAATATCTTTTACCTCAATTCACTTCCTTTAATCATCTTTTTACCTCCAAGCTTTTTATTTTGCCTTTTTTAACTTTGCTATCTCATTCCAATTACTGCTGGTTATGATTTCAACATTGGCTAAATCTTGCCTTAGTTCAGCTATAAATTTTTTTAACTCTAAATGTCTATTAGCATTTTGAGGTTCTAATTCAATAATAATATCTTTTATTTCTTTTATGTCTTTTTTCATTGGCTCTAATTCTGCTTTTAATTCCTCTCTTAATAATTCTCTTATAGCTTGTAAAATTTCCTTATCCATGTTTTGCCTCCTTAACTTGTTTTTTAATTTTATTTAAAGATAATTCTCTAATTCTTTTTCAATTTCATTTCTATTTAAATCTGTAACGATTAATTTATGTGTATCAAGATTTAATAATTTTAAGACAACTAAATCTGCCATTCCAAATAATAAGGTATATCTACCATTGCTTTTTTTCATTACAACAGCTTTTGATTTACGACCTAAAATTTTTTTATTTAAATTTCCTTTTAAATTAATACTTTTAGCATTTTTATGAACCTTATAAACAATATCAATCTTATTTAATTCAACTTCCTCTGTTGGTTGGTTATTTCTCCATTTTTCTAGTCTCTGTTGATAATTTTTACTTAGCATAAAAACACCCCTTATATTTTTATATGTTGATTATAACCAAACTTCCAACCATAATTTTCTATTAATCAATCAACTTTTTTATTATTCTTTACTTTCTAAAACCTCAACTAATTTATAATTTTTAATACCGATATTCCATTGATATCTTAAAATTGTATCTGTTAAATCCTCTCTCAGATCCTCGTTATCAGTATTGGTTAAATCTCCATCTTCAGCATCATCAAGATTTAATTTTTTGTGAATATCTTTAAATATAAAACCAAAAGCAATTAACCTTTTTCTATGAAGTGAATTATCTAGAGTTTTAACTACTTCATCAGTTAAATCTTCTTTGATGTTTCCTTTTTCATCTTTAATCAGAAAATCTTCTGATTTCACTGTATACTTTGCTACCTCTGCAACTTCTTTTCCCTTATTTTCTCTTAACTTTCTAACATCAACTATAGGTGTATAATCTACTTTTAAAGATGATTTCCAAAGGTTTGTCCAATCTTCTTGTGATAAATATATTCTAGAATTAGTAAAATAATTATTATCTACTGCTAAAACCATATGAAAATGAGGATGATAGGTATTATAATTTAGGTTTTTATCTCCAATTTTAAGACCTATTCTAGAATAATAATCTATTTTTTTCAAATATATTTCATCAGTTATAAATTCATCTTTATCATAAGTTATCTCAAGACTTCTAAAATAACCCTTAACTGCTTGTCTAAAGGCTTTTCTCTGGTTCATTTTATTAAACGCTTTTGTCATTAAATCTAAAGTATCTTTTAAATCTTCTCCATAACAATTTTTAACTGTTAAAGTTAAAAAAATATATCTATAATTATGATTTTCTTCAACATAGTCCATAATTTTTGATACTTGTCCAAATATTTTTAATGACCTTCTCCAAGAACACATAGGGCATAACCTCACTTTACAAAAATTAGCTCTAGTTAATTTTAAAGTCTCATCAGCTGTCAACCTAAATTCTAAAAAATCACCACATTCTCCAACTCGTATAGATTTTTTATTATAGCCAATTCTTTTATAACTATCTGATAAATCCAAGGTGTTAATCTTTTTTCCCCTCCAATCTGTGTCCTTGCCATTTTTAGTATCTTTTAAAATTTCGTTTTCTGTGTTATAATCTTTATACAAGTAAATCAATCCTTTCTGTCAAACCAGGAGGGATACAAAAAAAGAATATAAATATCCCTGCTGGTTTTTAAGTTTAATCTCGTCAATTAAAATTATAGCACAGGGATATTTTTCTGTCTAACAAAAATATACAAAAATCAACCTAGAAAAACACATTCAAAGGGTTGAAATACAAGGGTTTTAAAGGTGAAAAAATAAATAGGAGTTATTTCTAATAGTATCAAGATAAGAAGAAACATGTTTTTTGACCCTAAATTTTACACCAAAAATGATGACTTTTTTACATTTCTAACTCCCAATCTTTTTCTAAAATTTCTTGATTAATTTCTTCAAGATAATTTTCAAATTCTTTTTCTAATCCTTGGTCAATTATAAAGTTATTTAATTTTTCTAATCTTTTTTCCAAATCTATAATTTTATTTTTCATAGCTGCTTTTTCTTTTAATTCTGCTAAATTCATTTTTTTAATATTTTTTTCTTTTTCATCAATCAATCTATCAATCTCTTTTTCTAAGTCTTTAACTTTTCTTTGCAAATTAATATTAGTATTTTTAATAGCTATAGTATCTTTCTTATAATTTTTAGCCATATTTTTAAATTGTTCAAAAGTATCTTTTTTAATTTCTACATAGTCCTTTTTAAATAGCTTTTCTTTAGCCCCTATTTGCTCTAATTTCATTATTTCGTCTTTAGCCATATCTAACATACCTAATTCCCTTTTAGAAGCCTCTAAATCGTTTTTAAGGGCTTCTAGTTCAATTTTAATAGTTTCCCCTTTAAGTTCACTAATAGATTTATTACCAGCCTTTGTAGCGTCATTTAAGATACCTATATGACGACCAAAGACTTTCTCCATATGATTTTCAAGTTTAGGATGAAACTCCTGAAGGTGTTTTCTAGTTATTAATTCCTTAGCAGATACTTTCAAATCTCCCCTTTTCTTATCAAAAACTACTGGTATAAAGGCAAAGTGCATATGTGGTGTAGTTTCGTCTAAATGAACATAGCTTGAAATTACATTTTCCTTGCCATATTCATTTTCTAGAAAATTATAGGTTTCTTGAAAAAATTTCTCCTGATCTTCCTCTGTTTTTATTTTTTCAGGTAAAGTTACAACCCAATCACACATAATATTTACATCTTTTCTATTTAGACATCTAACTTCGGAAATTCTTTTCTTAATAAACTCAAGCTGATTTTTATCTTCCGCAAGATTATAATTTAGCCTGGTCTTTTCTGTATCTATATCTTGATTTCCAAACTTAATATATTCTCCATTTTCCTTTTTGTATCTTTCAAAATGTCTTGTAAGTCCCCCTACTTGGTTTCTATTTGCTTTCATCAAATGAGCCAAAACAATCCCCCTTTCAACTGCATACCAAAATTCAATTTCGACATAAAAATAAGGTAATCTATTTCACATTAAGATTACCTTATTTTAGCATATTTCATTTTGGTATAGCAAGTTATACCAAA
>JAPXMM010000159.1:0-5227 GCA_033809015.1 Bacteroidales bacterium | reverse complement strand
TGTGTTCTGCTGTTACTGTCTCAAAAGCTTTTATATTGCTGCCACATACCACAGAATCATTGGATATTCTATGTTTTAGGAAATCTGATATGTGATCGGCCTGCACCCTTTCATCTTCTAATTTTTTAAAAAGTATATTTCCACTTCTATCCGTGGCAGCTAATACTGCAACTTTTGTCGGCTTCTTTTTCTTTAATTTTTTCAACTCTTTCTTGTCTCGTTTCTTTTTACCTTTTTCGGAGTAATTCATTAGAAGCTCTTCTAATTCTACTACTCCAAAGAAATTTACATTATCTTCAAATGACTGCATAGCACACAATATCCTGTGTCGCCAAAAGAAACTTGTTTGTAAGCAAATACCTACATTTTTGGCACATTCTCTCAATGTCATTCCTGCAGACATGCATTTTATGTATTCTAGCATTTTATCTTTGTGGTGAATACCATACATAAAGGTGCCAGTGGTTACTCTGAATTGTCTACTACAATTTTTACACATGTAGTTTTGTACTCCATTTTGTAAGCCATTTTTTATCACATGACTGCTATTGCAATCTGGACAAAGTATACCTGTAGACATGGCTTTCAGCTCTTGATAATCGACTACATCTTTGCCTTCATTAATCAATTTATTATATAAATTGTCGTAGTATGTGCGTGTACCTTCTTTAGTGAGGGCAAAGACATCTGTTGATTCTTCGAAATTTTTTTCCATAATTGAAATCTTTTTGCAAATATATAAACTTTTTAAATCATATATCATATGTATTTCATAAAAATATTTTTTTATCTTGTATAGAAGCTATTGCAATAGCTTCTATACACCTCTTCTTCCCCTCTTTATCCTTCCCTATCCTTCCCTTTTTTTTTAATTAAATTCCTATTTAATCTATTTCTCATATTTTATTATTTTCCACAATTTTTGAAATTTTAAAATCAATATTTTTAATTATTTGTATTTTTGTTTTTGAAAACATTTTAAAAAATAGTTTAGTTAAAAAAATAAAAATAATAATGGCATCTACGATTAAATCTGATTTTATACAGCAATTTGAAAAAATTAAATTTGATATTCAAACTAAAAATTATGCTAATATATATTTTGCTTATGGAAAGGAGTCTTATTTTATAGATCAATTGCAGCATACTATAGAAAATGAAATATTAGATCCTGCAGACAAAGATTTCAATTTATATATATTATATGGCAAAGATACTACTATACCAGACATCATCAATATAGCAGAGAGTTATTCGTTTTTTGGTAATTACAAAGTAATATCTATTAGAGAGGCTCAGGAGCTCAACATTGCTAATTTTGATCTTTTCGAAAAATATTTTCAAAAACCTATGTCTCAGACTATTCTATATTTTGCTTATAAAGATGAAAAGTTAAATAGCAAATGGCAAGCTTTATTAAATAAAAAAACATCTAAAGTAATAAAATTTAATAGTAAAGGCTTATATAATTATCAAATTCCTAATTTCATAGAAGATTTTGCAAAACAAAAAGGTTATAAAATAAATCCTCATATCACTAAAATATTAGCTGATAATTTAGGTACTAACCTTTCGGTAGTTACAAATGAATTAGAAAAATTATTTATTCTAGTACCCAATGGTGGTGAGATTACTATGCAAATAGTAGAAGACCTTACTGGTATCAATAGGCAATATAATGTCTATGAATTACAAAATTCTTTAGCACAGAAAGATATTAAATCTATACAAAATATTACTTTATATTTAGCATCTAGTGATGAGAGAAGTTTATTATTGATAGTTATCCAAAACTTATTTAATTTTTTTACTCAATTATTAATTTATAAACAAAATAATAAAAGAAAAGCTGAAGCTGAATTATTAAAATTGATGCATTTATCACATGCTTTTTTTCTAAAGCAGTTTCAGATGGCAGATAAAAATTATTCTATATCATCTGTAATAAATATTATATCTTTGCTGCGAGAATATGACCTCAAAGCTAAAGGTGTAGGCAATCGCTCTTTTGAACAGCAAGAGTTATTGAAAGAATTAATTGTAAGAATTTTAAAATCATGATAGAAATTTTAGAAGTAAAAACTCAAAAAGACATCAAAGAATTTATTGATTTGCCTTTTAAGATTTATAAAGGTGATAAATACTGGATACCACCTCTTAAAAATGATGAGAAAAAAATGTTTTCTCCAGATACTAATCCAGAATTAGGATATTGTGATACGCAATTTTGGTTGGCAAAAGATAATGATAAGACCGTAGGACGCATCATTACTATGATTAATAATAAATATAATGAAAAAGTTAATAAAGCTTATTCTAGATTTTTTAAATTTGAATGCACCAATGAAGAAGTAGGTGAGCAATTATTATTATTTGCAGAAAAATGGGCTAAAGATAAAGGAGCTACTCACATTCATGGGCCACTAGGTTTTTCTAATCTAGATAATCAAGGATTACTAATTGAAGGTTATGAATATTTACCTTCTATAGCTTCTACTTATAATAAAAAATTTTATCAAAATGTTTTTGATAAATTAAATTATCAAAAAGAAAACGATTGGGTAGAGTTTATTCTATATCCCGAACAGCATATAGAAGATAGGGTTCTCAAGCTGAATGAAACTATTAAAAAAAGATATAATTTAATAGTGAATTCTTTCAAAAAAAATCAGGAGCTCAAACCATATATTCCACAAGTTTTAAAAGTTTTAAATGAAGCTTATGCTGATTTGCCTTATGTAGTGCCATTTGATGATAAAACGGGTAGTTATTACATAGAAAAATATTTTTCGTTATTAAATCCTAATTTAGTAAAAATAATTACCAATGCTGAAGGTGAAGCTGTTGCTTTTATTGTAGGCTTACCTTCATTATCTAAAGCTATGCAAAAAGCTAATGGTAAGCTCTCTCCGTGGGGAATTTATCATATTTTCAAGGCAATAAAGCATCCTAAAGTTGTAGATTTAGCTCTTGCAGCTGTATTACCACAATTGCAAAGGCAAGGAGTAGCAGCTGTTTTGATAACAGAACTCCAAAAAGAACTCATACGCTATGGCGTTAAAGAGGTAGAGACTACTGGAATTTTTGAAATCAACACCCAAGCTATTCAAACTTGGAAAAACTTTAAACATATACAGCATAAACGCAGAAGATGTTATGTGAAAGAGCTGTAATTTATTAAATTAAAAAAGATTTTATAACTTTGTAAAAAATATATTGTATGTCAGGTCATAATAAGTGGTCAACAATTAAAAGAAAAAAAGAAGCAAACGATGCTAAACGTTCCAAAATGTTTACTAAAATCATAAAAGATATCACTATAGCTGTGAGAGAGGGAGGACCTGATCCAAATTCTAATCCAAGACTTAGATTAGCTATAGCTAATGCTCGTGGTGTAAACATGCCCAAAGATAATATTCAAAGAGCTATTAATAAAGCAAATGAAAAAGATTCTGCTAACTATGTAGAAATAGTTTATGAGGGTTATGCTACTCATGGTGTAGCTATTATCGTAGAATGTGCTACTGATAATCAGCAAAGAACAGTTGCTAATATTAGAAGTTATTTTAATAAACATGGTGGTAGTCTCTCTACGAGTGGTTCTCTTAATTTTATTTTTGATCAAAAAGGTGTTTTTCGTATTAATAAAGAAAAAATTTCTAATTTTGATGAATTTATGCTAGAAGCAATAGATGCAGGTGCAGAGGATGTCGTAGAGGATGATGATATGGTCATAATATTTACTCCTAGAGAAAATTTCGGCACGATGCAAAAAACCTTAGAAAAATTAAATATCGAAGCAGATTCTTCTAAACTAGAACGTATACCAAACACTTTTGTTAAATTAGAAAAAGAGCAAGCTCTTAAAATACTAAAACTGATAGATTTGCTCGAAGATGATGATGATGTTCAAGAAGTATATCATAATATGGAACTCCCCGATGAAATATTAGATGAGATAGAAGGGTAAAAGCAATCATAATTAAAAATTATAAAATTATATCACAATTTTTTTCTAACTCTTATCAAATTTAATTTATCATAACCATAATAGTAATTACCTAATCAACGGTTCTATAACGTTCATTGTGGATAAATTATTTTATCACAAAGGACAAAAATTATAAATTAAAGTTGATTAGTTGATTAGTTGATTAGTGATGAGGAGTTTAGTAGGATATTAGTTGTAAATTAGTCCACAAATTAACACAAATGAGCACAAAATTAACCCTGACCTATAGGTCAGGGTATGTCATAAAAATAGCTATGGGCTTTAGCCCTGAAAAGACAAAATCCTAAAATCCTTTAATCCAAAAAATCCCAGTTCAGACAATTCACCCCGTGAGATATAAAATAAAAGATACATTCAAAGTATAATAGTAGTTATCTCACGGGGTAAATTTCAAGCATTCTCTGTGTTCTTTGTGCCTTCTTTGTGAACTCTGTGTTTAATATTTTACTGTCCAGTAATAAATAAAATTAGTTTTTTTATCCTTACCCACTCGAAACGTTATAGAACCTGAAATTGCTACGCAACTTTCATTTTAACAAAAATTTATCAAAAAATTTTTCTTATTTTTGCAGATAGAGGTTTTTATGGACATAAAAACAAAAAAATTTATAATAAAAAAATACTGTGGTAATAATATGACCAAAGAACAAAAATTTTATAAAGCTCTGCAAAATGTTTTTATTAGAGCTAGGATTGAGGGCAAGGGCGGACGGGGTGTTTTTAAGTTTTACTTTGACGCTTCAAAAATAGAAAGCAAAAAAGCAAACGAAAAACGATCTTTAATATTTGAGTTAAATAAAATCCTTGATGACAATACACTTGGTTATATATACCCTGCTAACTATATGAAGCAATATTATGAAATGAGATGTGCATCATGAAAATATTTCGTGTCCATTATTGATATCAGGGGTTATGATTATAAATTTTAATTTATAAATGAAGGTAAATTATGAATAATATAAAACTAAAACAAAATATACTTGACGTTTTAAAGGCGGACGAGAGACTTTGGAACGAAGATAAAACAGAATTAAATCAAACACTACTTTTGGATTTAGTAGAAAATATTGATGAAAAATTGATTAAGTTATTACTCCAGGAAAAAGAATTGAGAGATAAGTTTTTTGTGAAAATTAAAGATGTTTATGTGTTTAAAACAAATGATTTTCGTTTTTTTATAGAAGAAAATAAAGTAGACAACTCTTATACTCA
>JAPXMM010000158.1:0-5310 GCA_033809015.1 Bacteroidales bacterium | reverse complement strand
GTGTTAGACTCTTCTTTATCTACACGATATCTATATGAAGCATTAAGTCCTATAGTATTGTTATTATTAGGTCTCCATTCTATAGTGCCTTGTATGTTTTGATTCCATCCACCATGATTACTATAATTATTTTGATTTAGATAATGTAAAGCATCAAGGTTATAATTTTCTGTATAAGTAGTACCATTCATATAGTGTTTCCTATAACTAGCAGAATATTGAATATTAAAAGTAAATTTTTTAATATCATAAGAAACAGCCAACATTGCAGATAAAGGAGAAAACAGAGGTTTGAAATTTGAAAAATCTTGAACATTTTTATTCATCAAGCCACCAGAGATACGTATCAAACTATTTAGTCCAAAAGTTTTTTGTTTTTTTAGTTTTAGATTTAGAATGCCACTAGTACCCTCAGGATTATATTTAGCAGATGGATTAGATAGGATTTCTATATTCTCTATCTCTTCAGCATTGATCTGCTCTAAAATAGTTTTATTATCACCCAAAAGAGCTACAGGGCGATTATCTATCAAAATAGTAACATTTTGATTTCCTCTCAAGCTCACATTTCCTTCATCATCGACCTCTACACCAGGTACATTCTCTAAAACATCTATTGCAGTACCACCTTTAGCTGTTAATATTTGATCTACATTTACAACTCTTTTATCTGCTTGCAGCTCTATCATTGGTTTTTCAGCAACTACTGCTACGCCCTCCAGCATAAATGATGAAGGTCTAATCATTATAGTACCCAAATCGATAGTAAATTTACCACTACGAGGATTCAATAAAATATCTGAAACAGTTTTATTAGCATAACCAACAAAACTAATTTTTATGTAAAAGTTACCTACTCCTTTATGTTTTAAATTAAAATTTCCATTAATATCAGTAGTAGTGCCATTAACTAAAGAGCTATCTTTAGCTTGGTACAATGCAATAACAGCAAACTCAATAGGATTTTGAGTTATCGAATCTATCACCTTACCTGTAATAGTGAATTCTGGCATTTCTCTTTGGATTGACCCTTGAATAGAGCTCTGAGCATAAACATTATAGATAAATAATACAAGTACAGCAGTGATTACAAATAATTTTTTCATATCAACATTTTTAAATTAGACAAGAATAATTGAAAAAACTTGTGGTACAAAATAAAAAAATTTTTTATATAAAAAAAATATTATAATTTTGTCATAAAAATTTTAAGTTATGGTAAATAAATTTATTAAAACATCTACAATATTAATAAAATTTAGTTATAAAAAGTATAAACTTGTAAAAATATTATTTTTCACAATCTTTACTTTATTTTTGAGTAATAATGCTATATCTCAAGATATACAATTTTCTAGTAATTTTTTTCCTAATAGTCCTGGCCTGAAAGAAGCCAAGAAAAATATTAAGATGGCTAACTCATTATTTATAAAAGGAGAAGGATATTATAATGAAGCTTTAGATTACTACTTAAAAGCTAATTTATTTAATCCTGATAATGCTGAATTAAATTATAAGATTGGTATATGCTATTTATATACTGCAGATAAAGATAAAGCATTAGAACATTTAGAAAAAGCATACAACTTAAAGTCTGATGTTGCAGAAGATATAACATATTACCTAGGCATGGCTTATCATCAAAATTTAAATTTCGATCAAGCAATAAATTATTATAAAAAATATCTTGATGTTTTAAATCCTCGAAACAAAGATAAATATTTAAATGACATTAATAAAAAAATAGAAGAATGTAAAAATGGCAAAGAAATAGTAAAAGATAAAGCAAAAGTAATAATAGATAATTTAGGTGAGACAGTAAATAGTATTTATCCTGACTATGCACCAGTGATAAGTGCTGATGAATCAATGTTGATTTTTACAAGTAGACGCCCAACCAATATAGGTGGATTAAGAGATCATATGACTGGGAAATTTTTTGAAGACATCTATATCGCATATTTAGAAGAATGGGGTAAGTGGTTATTAACTCAGCCAGGTGCTCCTTTAAATGATAGATATCATGATGCAGCTATTGGATTAAGTCCTGATGGGCAGACCTTATATTTATATAAAGGTGAGAATGGAGGTGATATTTATGTCTCATACTTAAAAGGTAAAAATTGGACTATTCCCGAACCATTACCCTCTCCTATAAATACTAAATATCATGAATCTAGTGCTTCTCTAGGACCAGACGGCAAAACTCTTTATTTTGTTTCTGATAGACCAGGTGGTATAGGTGGTAGAGATATTTGGTTTTCACGAAAAGATAATAGTGGTTATTGGACTAGTCCTATAAATCTATCTGATATTAATACCCCATATGATGAGGAGGGCGTATTTATTCATTCCGATGGTAAAACCTTATATTTCAGCTCTAAAGGGCATAATACTATGGGGGGATATGATATTTTTCGCACAGCAAATGATGGCAAAAAATGGTCTAAACCTGTAAATTTAGGATATCCTATTAACACTCCTGATGAAGATTTATATTTTGTTTTGTCAGCGTCTGGTGTACATGCTTATATTAGTTCTTCTAGAAAAGGTACCTTAGGAGATCAAGATATTTTTATGATTACTTATATGATAGCTAAACCTGTTATGCCAAATAGTGAAGCAAATTTTTTAGCTTGGCGTAGCCAATCAAGTATGTCTGCTAGTAGCAATTCTTTAAGTGCAGATAATTTGCCTTCTATGATTCTATGGAAAGGTAAAATTACTGATGAAAACGGTAATCCTCTAGAAGCCCAAATAATACTTACAGATAATGAAACAGGTGAACAATTAGCCGTATTTACTTCTAATAGCGAGACGGGAAATTTTTTAGTCTCATTGCCTAGTGGCAAAAATTATGGTATAGCTATAAAAAAAGATGGATTTTTATTCCATTCTGAAAATTTTAATATCCCAGAAAATGCACCATACGAAGAGCTAACAAAAGATATTAAACTCAAAAAAGTGGCTGCTGGAGCTGAAATAGTGCTTAATAATATATTCTTTGATTTTAATAAAGCTACTCTGAGACCAGAATCTAAAACAGAATTAAAAAATGTTATAGAATTCTTGCAACAAAACCCAAGTGTAACTATTGAAATTTCAGGACATACTGATAATGTTGGTAGTTATGAATACAATCAAAGTCTATCTGAAAGACGTGCTAAAGCAGTAGTTGATTATTTAGTTGAACAAGGCATACCTTTATCTAGACTTGTTTATAAAGGTTATTCATTTTCTAAACCTATAGCCTCAAATGATACAGAAGAGGGAAGACAACTAAATCGTCGTGTTGAATTTAAAATTTTATCAGCTGATGGATCCTATGTACCACAAAGCACTACACCAACAGTGATTACTGAAACAAAAACAATAAAAGCAGAAATAAAACCCGTAGAAACTACAGAATCTAAACAGCTAACTATAAAAGAAGAAATTAAAAAAGAAGAACCGGCAAAAGAACCTATTTCCTCTAATATAGTACCACAAAAATATTTCCACATAATTGGTGCTAGTGTAGCTACTAATGCTGAAGCTGAAAAGATTAAAAACGAGTATGTAAAAAAAGGATATCAAAATGCAGTCATTTTACCAAGGTCAGATGGTAAAGGATATAGAGTAGCATATAAAAGTTTCTCTACAAAAGAAGAAGCTTTAAAAGAATTAGAAAAATTAAAAAAAGAAACTAATAGATCAGATCTATGGATACTTCAACAGTAAATTCAATTTTAAATATAAGAAAATAAAAATAAAAATTTATGAAACGCAAATTAATTTTAAGTTTAATATTAGCTTTTTTAGTAAGCTTAGTGAATGCCCAAGTTGTAAAAGTTGGTGAATCTCAAATAGCAGAACAGTTGTGCAATCAAGGAGTTATGCTCCTAGAGTCTGGCGATTTACAAGGTGCTTTAATAAAATTTAACGATGCTATTAATGTAAAATCCAATTTTGCCGAAGCATATTATCATAGAGCAATGGCAAAATTGAAAATGGGACTATATGATGATGCTTTAATGGATATAAATAAAGCTTTAAGTTTAGAAACTAATGGAACATATTATTATGGGAGAGGTATGGTTAAACAAGAAAAAGGTGATTTAGATGGTGCATTATTAGATTATAATGCAGCTATAAATACTGATCCTAATTTAGCTGAAGCATATTACTATAGAGCTTCATTATACTTCGATAAAGGAGATTATGCAAGCGCAATAAATGATTTAAAACTTGCAATTTCTAAAAAAGACAATTTCGCATATGCTTATAATGACCTTGGTAGTTGCTATCTAATGTTAGAAGATTATGACAATGCTATCTACTACTATAAAGAAGCTATAAAAGCAGATCCTAAGTTTGCAATAGCATATAATAATTTAGGAATAACTTATAAAAATTTGAAAAAATATGATGAAGCTATTGCGGAATTTACTCAAGCAATAGATATAGATCCTAATTATGTAATCGCAATAAATAATCGCGGAGTAGCTAAATTAGAAAAAGGAGATTATAAAGGAGCTGCCGATGATTTCACTTTAGTAATACAAAAAGACCCTGATTATCATTTTGCATATAATAATAGAGGCATCGCTAAATATAAAATTGAGGATTATCAGAGTGCATTAGATGATTTCAATAAAGCTATAGAATTAGATAATAATTATGCTATTGCATATTTGAATAGAGGTAATACAAAAGAAATGCTACAAGATATTGAGGGTGCATGCACAGATTGGACAAAAGCTAGTGAGCTAGGCATCAAACAATCTAATATGTATTTGAAACAATTATGCAATAAATAATAATGAATTATTTATTTAAAAATTTTAAACCCTATGAAGAAAATAATAATTTTAAGTTTAATGGCAATAGTATTGATGGGAGCACTAAATGCCCAAGATACTATTAAAATCAGAACAGGCGACTCGCAAATCGCAGAGCAACGTTATAATGAAGGTGTGAAACTTTTGCAAGGCGGTGATGTACAAAATGCTATCTCTAAATTTACTGATGCTATTCAGCTAAAACCAGACCTGGCTAAAGCATATTATAATAGAGGTGTCGCTAAATCTCAATTAGGCCTTTATGATGAAGCAATTGCCGATCTAGACCAAGCTCTTAAAATAGAATTAAATGCTTTATACTATTACACAAGAGGTAAGATAAAACATGAAAAAGGCGATTTAGATGGTGCCCTTCAAGATTACAATGTTGCTATAAATATGAATAAGGAATTGCCCGAAGCATATTATTATAGAGCCTCATTATACTTTGATAAAGGAGAATATACTAATGCTATTGACGACCTAAAAC
>JAPXMM010000157.1:0-5337 GCA_033809015.1 Bacteroidales bacterium | reverse complement strand
GCATTTATACATTTGTTGTCCTTGCTGGTGACCATTTTTTTTGATATGGATGCTTTTGCAATTAGGACATTGTGGAGAGACACTTTGAGCTTTTAGATGTTGATAATCGACAACGTCGTTGCCTTGGCATTTCATCTTATTATAAAGATTATTAAGGAATTCTAAGTTGAGTTGTTTGCCCTGTGATAGGTGCTCTTGGAGGTTTGAAACGATATCTTTCATATTCAAAAATTTTGTTACAAAGATAATATATTTTTTAAATATAAGCATATAAATATTTAAACATTTATAAAATAAAACAGGACCCTCTATTTCCCCCCTCTCCCAACCCTTTATCCCTATTTAATATTTAAAATTATAGCTCTAATTAGAGTTATACCTTTCAAAAATTAGTTCTTACAAAATTGTTTAAACTAATTCTTTAATCTATGGTCAAAATTTTATAATATTGGTATAAATAGTTAAAAGTCATCTTATAACTAAAAAAAATGATTTTATTAAAAATAAATTATACTCTTGAAAAATATAGTTATTACTGTGAATTTATCAGTAATAACTTATTTATTAATTAAATGCTTAATTCAAAAAATAATATTTTTGATTTTATTATCTATCTTATTTTTGATGATAAATCTCATTTTTATCTTTATAAATTACTATAGTTGCTTCCTTTGCCTTTTGATTACTTGTGTTTACAATTTGGTAATTACAGTTTTGTTTTAGTTCTACATCATTACTGTTTATTATGCTATCATTATCGCATTTAGTAATAATAAAATTGTCTGATATGTCATTTAATGGAATTATTTTTAGATTTTGATAGTGTGGCTTAGGTTTTAAATGATAGCAGTCATTTGTGCACTTCTCATCCAATCCTATTATTTTTACATTAGTAAAATTATTTTTTGATTTGAGTAATTGATTTTTTTCATCAAATGAGAAGGCATTAGATTTACCAGTAATCATTAGAAATATTAATGAGATTATTAAAAAGGCAACTACTATGGTTGCTATTAGAATTAATAATAATTTGATTATATTTTTCATCATGTATTAATTATAGAATAATTGAAATTACTCAATAGGAATATTAAAATTGAGTTTTTTGTATATTTCATCTCTTTTAGGAATTAATTTATTATAATGAGTTTGAAATCCTTTTAATCTTTCTAGCTCTTTAGGGAATTCATCTAAAGGATATACTGTCCCTTGCGGATTTTCTAATATCAAGACTTTATCTAGTTCTTGATTAATAAATGATAAAATGATTTGATTGCCAGTAGAGTAATTGACACCTATTATTTTTTGCTCATCATCTAGCAAATAATATGCTAATTCACTTTGTCTATACATGATGAGAGAATCTATTTCATTTTCTTTAAAAATAAGAGTAACTGTAATTCCTTTAATTTGATTATATAAAGTATCCATAAAGGGTTCTATGATAAAAGCATTTTCGAAACCAATCATTTTATCTAGATTTTCGTTTTTCAAAAACAAAATCATGGTATCTGAGGTCATCTGAGTACTATCGAACCAAAAAATGGGAAATTCATATAATGTAAATGTAGAATCTAATTGATTATAAACTAAAGAATCGCATACAGCCTGCAAATCATTTTGAAAGATGCGAACATTTTTGTTAAAAATAAACTCTCTACCTTTCAAAGAATCTGTAATGGTAGTTAATGTATCACTGATAATAGTTAGAGTATCATTATCACTATAGATATCGATTATTGCAGGGTTATATGATAAAATAGAGCTATCGAGTTGTGATAGTTTAATAAAAGGACTTAATATTTTCAAATTATTTATAGTGTCTATAACAATAGCTCTACTGCGAGCAATAGTTAAATTATTTGTTCTATAAAACTGCACAGTGTCAGCCTCTATGTAGTAAGATTGGTAATAAATAATCGGATGCTTAGTAAAAAAAAATGTGTCATTTTTCATATCATAAATGCCAGCATCACAGTAAATTATCATATTAGTATCTGTAATGGTAGAATTATCAAAAAAATATACTAATTCATTTTTAGAATTATATTTTAGTGAGTCAGCAGATATTTTATAATCAGTAGCTACTATTTGTACATTATTAGCAAAGGCTAGATCTCCACTTTCGCCATAATAATATGCTTTTTTACTAGTAATAGTTTGATACGGGTCAGTGATAACGCCATTATTAAGGTAATAAGCAAAATCATTGTTTAGATCATAATCTAATTCCCTTGTTTTCAGAATGTAATAACCATCGGTGAGAGTAACATTATGTTTAGCTTTAGCTATTTTAGTATTACCATTATAATCTATATATTTAGCAGTGAGAGTAACTTGATTATTACTTATTAAGGATACATTACCAAAAGCTTCTACGCGATTTGCATTAGTATAAAGAAATGCACTATCACAATACAGATAATTACCTTCGTGGTGAAAAGAAACGTTACCGACGAGTATTTGTATGTCGCCGCGAGATTGTGAATATTTTAATGTGTCTGCGTTATCTAATTGAATTTTTATTTGGCAAAATAAATTATTAGCAAAAAAGAGTAAAAAAACACTGATAATAGTGTATAAGCGAGGCACAATTATTTTATTTTTTCTTGATTAATAAAATTACCTTTAAAGTCAAAAGTTAATTTTATTCTATCTGGCCAGCCTTCTTTTTTGAGATAAATATTATATAAATATTGACCATTTTCTTCTACTAACATAGATTCTTTTAGTAGCCAACCAGTATAATTATCATTGATATATTTAATAATGCCACTGGGTAAGCTTTTAGGTGATACAGCTTGACCGGAATATATTTCTGTTTCATCAATAACATTATCTACATTTTCTAGATATTTTTGAGTTTTAGAAAGAGAAGTATATTTTTTTTGTAATTCTAAGAAATCATATTTATTTACTGCATCTGCTAGCACTTCTTTTTCTAATCTATATGACAGTGAAAAATAAAGTTGGTGATACACCATAGGATCATTTATCCAATCTTGAGAAAAAATTTTCACTAATAAATATTTTTGTTTAGTGCTAGTAGCTACATTTTCTATAGACTGTATAATATAACCAGGATAATTGTCATTGATGAATTTTGACATCATAGGATTTAAGTTTTTAGTATCTTGATAGATAGTAGTTTGCAGCCAATTACCTTTTTCATCAAACTTCATAGCACATCTATATCCACGAATAGTATTTAGATAAGTAACGATATAGTAATTATTTAAGGTATCCCATTTGATTTCGTCGACACGTTTTTCTTTCTTTTTGAAATAATCTAATGCAGCTTTTGGCACAGCAGTTTCAGGTATACCAGCATCGAGATTTGTTTTTTTACTTTTTTTATCTTTTGTTTCTTGCTTTTCTATTTCAATTTCAATATTTTTAATCGTTTGAGAAATCTGATTACCAAAGAAATCATATTCTAATTCTACTAAATTAGTTCCAGTTTCGTCTACTAGCTCTATAATGTAATAATCATTATTCAGGTTGTCTTTTGCCCAAAATAATTTCTTGACACTAAATCCACGATAACTGTTATATAAATCATCTTTGATATTAGCAGGTAAATAGTTAGTCTGGATAGAATTTTTTTGCTTATATTTTTTCTCATCTATATTTAGTTTTTTATTTGATGATTGGATATTTGTCAAAATATTACCAGATTTATCAAAATTGAGAATTTCATCTTGCTGATTTTTAGAAAGTATGACTTTATATCCTGGCAAAACATCAGATTGAACCATATAAACCTCTTTGATAGTGGCATCGGGATAATTTTTCTTTATATACTCTTGCGTAATGCGAGGTAGATCAGTATCATTTATTTTAGATTCTGTTCTTATCCATTTACCTGCATATGACATTACAAATATAGTTTGAGTATTTTGATAGTCAAATCTTGCCTCATATTCATCACCTATTTTGTACCATTGTACATCTTCGGGATTTAGGGTAGTAAATTTGCGAAAAAATTCTGTCCTCAAATATTGCGGTATCTCCTCTGGATTTATCTGCACTTGTCCTAATAGAGGAATTATTGATAACAATAAAATTGAAGATATAAATATAAACTTTTTCATATGTTTATTTTTTTAAAATTTGTTCTCTTGAAGGGCCAATAGATATCATGCTTATTGGTACAGAAGTAGATTTTTCTAAAAAATCAATAAATTTTTTTAAATTATTGGGTAAATCATTGTAGTTATTAATAGTAGAAGTATCTACTTGCCATCCTGGCAGCTCTATTAGATTGATATCATCACTGTCATAAGAATTATTCGCATTTGTGTGTTCAGCTACATAAATTCTATCGAAAGTATCTAATACATCTACTTTCATCAAAACTAAATCTGTAATACCATTCAGATTAATAGCATATTTTAAAAGGTTGAGATCGAGCCAACCACAACGTCTAGGTCTGCCAGTAGTACTACCGAACTCATTACCACGGTTTTGTAATTCTTTACTAACGTCATCGAAAAGTTCAGAAGGAAAAGGACCATTACCTACTCTAGTGCAATATGCTTTAGTGACACCATAAACTTTATTAATACTACTATGTGGTATTCCCAAACCAGTACATGCACCACCAATAGTTGTATTGGATGAAGTTACGAATGGATATGTGCCGTGATCTATATCTAATAAACTACCTTGAGCTCCTTCGGCTAAGATTTTTTTGTTTTCTCTAAGTGCTTTATGAAGTATATTTTCTGTATTTATGATTGTGAATTTTTTCATTACTGCTAAGGCTTCTAACCATTTGGCTTCATATTCTCTATAGTTAAGACCTTCTATTTTAATTTCATTGATATCTATACCAGAATAATTCAAATAGTTTATATGAAAATCATTTAATTCTTTATAAAGTTTATCAAAATCATCTCTAAGGCTAAAGCCAACAGTTAAACCTCTGCGAGCCACCTTGTCTGTATAGGTAGGTCCTATACCTCTCAATGTAGAACCAATGCTATCGTCGCCTTTTTGCTTTTCATATACGAAATCTAAAACTCTATGTATCGGCAAAATAAGATGTGCAGAGCTAGAAATATATAAATTATTTTGAGGATTTAAATTAATAGCTTTTAATTCATTAATTTCATTAATAAATGTAACTGGGTCCATCACAACTCCATTACCAATAATATTCGCAATATTTTCATGAAAAATACCGCTAGGGATAGTGTGTAGAATATGTTTTTTACCATCAAAAATAATAGTATGACCAGCATTTGGGCCACCTTGAAATCTACAGACAATATCATAATGCTGTGATAAAATATCAACTATTTTACCTTTGCCTTCATCACCCCATTGTAAACC
>JAPXMM010000156.1:0-5436 GCA_033809015.1 Bacteroidales bacterium | reverse complement strand
CTCTATCAATAAATTGTATAGATTATCTAAAAATGCTAAATTCTCTTGCTTACTCATAGAGATATACTCGTCTACGTCTTCGATTATCTGTTTCATAATTTTAATAATTTTTTTACAAAGATATAAAAATTTATAGTTATTAATCCAATATATATTTATAAATTAATTATTTTTCGTTTACCTTTCATTTCACTTTATTTTATTAATTTGGCTTAAAATTTCTTGTTAATCCAATGAATAAATTTTGGTATGTCATTCTAGCCCTGATTATTGCTGTTTTTATAGGATTAGCTATTTATTTATTCCCTAATTTAATGGTGTATAAGCATAATATATCAGATATTGTTGATAGCTCTTACGATGAAATATGGCTCGTAGATAAGTCTGCTTATGAATTCTGTTTGAGTGATAGTACTTTAAAGAAGAATTTTTTGCCTAATATTTTTGATTCCATGTTGGATTGGCAAAGTATTTTTCAAAAAATTTATTTTGTTATTGATTCTCCAAAAGTTTATTGGATATTTAATGTAGATGTCGATTTTAATAAAAATAAATTTAGTAATTATTTGGCTAAAATAGGTTTTCAAAAAATTAATAAGTTTCAATTTTTGAATAATATTAATGAAATAATTGATATTCAGTATTTTCCACTTGTATTATTTGCTACAAATAAAAATTATTTGCCTGCTAGTAAAAGCTCTATTGATTATGTAGAAAAATATTTCAGATTTAATTCAAATTTTAAATTGCACTTAGCTATTAATCCAGAAAAATTTAAAAAACTAAATGGTAAATGGAGTAAATGGGACATAAATTTTATTTCTGAAAATTATGATACTACTTATTATTTCGATATTGATAAGCAAAATGAATTGTGGTTATTTTATCAGATTTTTCCAAAGCAAAAAAATAATTATAATTCTTCTAAAGATTTCTTTAATCCATCTATTATACCATCGCAGGTTGATCAATTTTTTACAATTTATAAAGCTAAAGATAAAACATTATCCGATGCTTTGAGCTCTTATCTATCAAATGTTAATAATGATTTGTTTAGTAATAGTGAATTTTCTAACTTGATTGGAAGCTATATTTTACAGGGTATTATCAATGATAACCCCCTTCTAATAATGCAATGTAAGGATACTACAAATATTATAAATTTTTTAAATAATCATTTAGATGTGACTAATAAAAATTTATGGAAATCAAATGAAAATATTTTTTATAATCGTGATAAGCACAACAATTTTTCTTATTTTTATCTAAAAGATACCTTATTATTTTATTTTGATGATTTGAGTATATTCGTTTCTTTGAGCAAAAGTATTTTCCCATTTATTCAAAAGGAAGCTTATAAAAATGTTTCTCTATATATATCATCTAGATTTAATGAATTAGCTTTTTTAAAGAATTTTCCTTCTCCTTTTTCATTAAATAAAGAAAAACTTGGTAATTTATGGATTTTGAGTAGTGTAGATATTAATTCTCAAACATTATTTATTTGGGATGCTAAATCGTATGATGATCATAAAGTAGATGTGTTAAATCTATATAACAAAATTTGTAAAAATTGTTCAGATTTTAAACTAGTTTATTCTCCTACTAATCTTTATGTTACATATATTCAAGATAATAGCTTTTTTATTGAGGGTTTAATAAATAGTAGTTTTGTAGAAATCGATTTACCTGATAATAATATAATTGATGTTTTAATAATGAATGATAATTCTGAAAACTTACTTTTAGTTAGTAATAATGGAATATTCATGTTTGACATGGCTGGCGTATTAAAGTGGAAAAAGGAAACTAAAATTTTAGGTTATGCACTTTTTAAATATGATGATGGATTGCAGCGATTATTTTACCTTAGTAATGATGGGATTTTGCATAATAATAATAGCAATGGAGAAACTCCTGAAGGATGGAAAACTATTAAAGCTAGTATGAATGCTAAGGTTACTTATGCTATTTGGGATACTAAGGAATTTATTTGTGTAGCAGACAAGAATGTTTTAACTTTATATAATAGAAAAGGTGAAAGGCAAGCTCAGTATAAGTTTAATAATTCATTGAAAGATTTATATTTTTCTCAAAATCAATCTACACTTTATTTAATAGATGCTAAAGGCAAATTGTTTGATTTGAAACAACCTAAACAAGGTTCTATTATTGGTAAAAATACCAGTTATAACAATTGCACTTTTATTGGTGATACATTAATAATGTGGAATAAATCTACTATCGCGTGGATAGATAAAGATAATGGAAAAACAGTAAAAGATTTCAAATATAAAGGTACTATTATACCAAAAGAAAATAAATTATCTTGGATTAAAAAAAATGCACCGATAATCATCAAAATGCCAGATGGGAATTTTATCATTTTATCAGCTCGTATGCAAGTATTAGATAATCTGTTTACCATTAAATCTGTTGACGCATTATATTGGGATAGTTCATTAGTGCTATTATTGGGCAAAGAAGACCAAATAGAAATTATAAAAAGATAAATACTAAAAAAATATATCTTTAATTTATGATTTTTTGATTTTTTAACGAAAAAATTTTTAATTTTGCAAAAAACTTTAATGAAACCTATTAAAATGGTTGATCTGCAAAGGCAGTATCAAAATATCAAAACTCAAATAGACAGTGCTATACAGCAAGTAATAGATTCTACAGCTTTTATCAATGGTCCTGCTGTAAATGATTTTAAACAAGATCTAGAAAAATATTTAAATGTAAAGCACGTGATAACATGTGCTAATGGTACTGATGCATTGCAAATAGCTTTAATGTCTTTAATGTCTCTTGACCTGAAACCCGGCGATGAAGTTATCACTCCTACATTTACTTTCATTTCTACTGTAGAGGTTGTAGCTCTACTCGGTCTCAAACCAGTTTTTGTCGAGGTAAATCTAGATACTTTTAATATCAATGTAGATGATTTGAAAAAAGCCATTACTAAAAATACTAAAGCTATTATTCCAGTTCATCTTTTTGGCCAATGTGCTGATATGGAGGAAATAATGAATATAGCTAAAGAAAATAATCTTTATATAATAGAAGACAATGCTCAAGCAATAGGTGCTGAATTTCATTTTTCTGATGGTAAAATTGCTAAATCTGGTACTATCGGTGATATCGGCTGTACTTCTTTTTTCCCTTCTAAAAATTTAGGTTGTTATGGTGATGGTGGTGCTCTATTTACTAATTCTGATGCATTAGCTGAAAAACTAAGTTATATCGTAAATCATGGTATGAAAAGACGTTACTATCATGACTACATTGGAGTTAATTCTCGTTTAGATACTTTACAAGCTGCTATTTTAAAAGTAAAATTGCAATATTTAGATAATTATATTGCTGCTAGGCAAAATGCAGCAGCTTATTATGATAATGCTTTTGCTAATGAGCCAAAGCTAAAAATTCCTGCACGTTTTACTAAATCTTCTCATGTTTTTCATCAATATACTTTGCAGGCTATAGATTTTTCAAGAGATGAGTTGATAGATTTTCTGAAAGAAAAGCAAATACCTGCTATGATTTATTATCCTGTACCTATACATTTGCAAAAAGCTTATCAGCATTATGTGAAACCTGATGAGAATTATCCAATTGCTGAACATTTATCCAAAGTTGTTTTTTCTCTACCCATGCATACAGAGCTAGATGAGGAACAATTAGAATATATTACTAGTTCAGTTTTAGAATTTATAAATAAATAAGTATGAGTATTGAATATTATGCACATCCTACTGCTGTAATTGATGAAGGAGCTACTATAGAAAAAGGAACTAAAATTTGGCATTTTTGCCACATTATGCCTGGTGCTTACATTGGTGAAAATTGTTCACTAGGGCAAAATGTATTTGTAGCTACTGGGGTACGTTTAGGAAATAATGTAAAAGTACAAAATAATGTTTCTCTTTATACAGGTGTTATTTGCGAAGATGATGTATTTCTAGGTCCTAGTATGGTTTTTACTAATATTATTAATCCTCGTAGTGCTATTGTTAGAAAAGATCAATATCAAGCAACTATACTCCGTAAGGGAGCTACTGTAGGTGCTAATGCTACAATAGTTTGTGGAGTAGAATTAGGTGAATATTCTTTTGTCGGAGCTGGAGCTGTAGTTACTAAAAATGTGCCTCCTTATGCTTTAGTTGTAGGAACACCAGCCAGGCAAATAGGATGGATGAGTGAATATGGTCATAGATTATTTTTCGATAATAATAATATAGCAGAATGTCCAGAAAGTCATCAAATATATCAATTAAAAGATAATAAAATAATTAGAATAAAATGAATAAATTTAATTTTGCTATTATAGGAGCAGCAGGTTATATAGCTCCTAGGCATATGAAAGCTATCAAAGATACTGGCAATAAACTTCTTGCTGTTTTGGATCCATTTGATAGCATTGGCATAATAGATTCATATTCTCCTGAAGCTGATTATTTCAGAGAACCAGAACGCTTCGATAGACATTTAGATAAATTGAGACGTTTAGGAGAAGATAAAAAAATTCATTACGTCAGTATTTGTTCTCCTAATTATTTGCATGATGCTCATATCAGATTAGCACTTAGGAATCAAGCAAATGCAATTTGCGAGAAGCCTCTTGTACTCAATCCATGGAATATAGATGCCTTACAAGTAATAGAAAAGGAAACAGGCTTTAAGATTAATACCATTCTACAACTGCGATTACATGATAAAATCAAAGAATTAAAAAAACAAATCGATAGCTCTGCTAATGATCATAAAGTAGATATAGATCTTACCTACATCACTTCTCGTGGTAATTGGTATTATTATTCATGGAAAGGTGATAATGCTAAGTCCGGTGGCATAGCTACTAATATAGGAATTCATTTTTTTGATATGTTATTATGGATTTTTGGTAAAGTAGAAAATTCATATGTTCATTTTCATAATAAAGATAGGGCTGCCGGCTATTTAGAATTAGAAAAAGCTCGCGTTCGATGGTTCTTATCCATTAATTCATCAGATTTACCAGAAAAAGCTATTATTGAGGGTAAAAGAACTTATCGTTCTATTTTATTAAATAATGAAGAATTTGAATTCTCTGAGGGCTTCACAGAGTTACATACTATGAGCTATAAAGAAATTTTAGCTGGTAGAGGTTTCACTCCAGAGGATGTTCGTGCATCAATAGAATTAGCACATTCTATTCGTAATGCCACACCAAATATTCATCACGGCGAGCTTCATCCTATTGCAAAACAAATTATTAAAGAATTATGATATCAGAAGATTTAAAATCTAAAAAAACTTCTATCGGAGTTATTGGGTTAGGTTATGTAGGCTTGCCTATTGCTTTAGCTTTTGCTAAACAAATACATGTGATAGGCTATGATATTAAACCAGACAGAATAGAATTATTAAAAAATCACATAGACCCTAGTG
>JAPXMM010000155.1:0-5515 GCA_033809015.1 Bacteroidales bacterium | reverse complement strand
GGACGTACTATTTTGAGAGGTTTCGGTAGAAATTCTAAAATTCAATTAGGAGATGGTATAGTATGGATTAATGGTGAGAAAAAAACCACTGGTTCGATGAAAAATTGGGGAGTATTAGTTGAAAACGGAACTTTTGAAATTCAGAATTTCCCTATAGAAAGAACAAAATTCAATGACGTTCAAAAAGCTATTCAAGAAGAATGGGTAGAGATAAAAGTTACTGAAAATAAAAGAAGTAAAGAAGAAATCGAAAAAGAAATAGCTGATTTAGAAGAAAAATTAGCAAATTTAAAAGTAGAATTAAATAATTTATAAACCTTAAAAAAAACAAAAATATGAATGCAGATAAAATTATCTTAAAACAACGTACATCTACTTCGTACGAAGTTAGATTTATAGAGAAAAATGACTTTAATGAATCTTTAATACTACAAATTAACGAAGTTTATCCACCAAAATGCCAAAATTCTCTACCAAATTTGTGGAAAAAATACGGATATACTGACAAAATATTAGATAACTACTATATATTAGATGTTTGTGCATTCGATGAAAATGGCTACGAATATCATAAATATAACCCTCAAATAGCTAAAAAAAGCGACGGAAATAGGTCGATAAACTTCGATTATATGCTCGAAGTAAGCGAAGCTAATATGTATAAGTTAATAGATAATGTTTACTATTTATTTATAAATCAAAAAATTTAATAACAACCAAAAAAAATAAAAATATGAAAAACGAGAATTTAAACAACGAAGAAATTAGAATTACCGGGAATTATTGTAATTATCATAATAATTATATAGCTATAATTATAGGATTAAGTGAAAAATTTGGATTTGAAAGAAAATTTGGAAAAAGAGTAAATTTAACCTGGTCAGGGAAAAATGGAGAAGTTGAAGAAATATCTCTTGAAAATGTTTTAAAATAAATAATAATCATGAGTGGGTTACAGATAAAAATTTAATTAAATGGGGGGAAAAATTATGAAAATAATAAGTGTAGAATTTGACGCTCAAAAATATGCAAGGATTGAGCATTCAGATGGGAGCGTAAGAGTTGTCCCTCCATTGTATTCAGGGCAAATGCTATGGAAGGGGAAAGATGGTATTTATAGATATGACAAAAAAGTTCCATCAAATTATTGGGAGAAGTACGATTTTTTAAAGTCCAAAGGGTGGGATACAGGTTATCATTATGATGATTGGCATAAAGGGTTTTGGACAGAATACGGGGGCATTAAAACTGACGATGCAGTGAAGAAAGAAGTAACGAGTGCCAAGGAATTAATAATCAAATAAAAACAAAAAAACACAAGATTATGAAAACTGAGAAATTAAACAACGAAAAGAAATTAGTAAAAATTAATTTTGATTTAGAAAGCACCTATGCAGAGTTTTTAAAAGAAGCAGAGGGATGTGGATTTAATGGAGGGGTATGTCCCATCTGGGCAAAAATCGAAGACGGAGAATTAAATTTATCTTTAGGTTCCCCTGTATCAGCCAATACGTGTTTTATAAATTCAGATGGAAGTGTTCCGAGTAGCTGGGTGGGGGAAGTCGATTGCTGGGAATTTACTGGTGAGCCAGAAGATTATAAAGAATTTGAACTTGATAGCCCGGATGATTTCGATAGAGATGCTGTAATAGATGTTCAAATAGAAGATTTTATGAGAAACATCCAAATTGGGAATTTGTTAGAAGATTTAAAAGAAGAAATAACAAATTTTTGTAAAGAAAAAGGGTACGAAATTAATTTTATATAATAATTAGAACCTTGCGGTGTATAGGTTAACCGCATAAATATCATGAATATGAAAATACAAAATTTTAGAGGTGTGGCAAATGCGGAAATAGACCTCGCCTCAATCACCATCGTAGATGGGGAAAATGGCATCGGTAAAACATCAATATTAGACGCTATTTCGTGGTTTTTCACCGACAAAAACATCTATGGGAGTACAAAATTTGAACCTATAAAAAAAGGTGAAAATAATTGCAGTGTAACATTGTTATATAATGATGGGAACACATTAGAAAAGGTGCTTGAATATAAAGATGGTATCAGCACACGGACACGTTATTTTGTAGATAATGATGAAATTAAAGCAAATGATTTTGCTAATAATATAACTGAATTATTTAATAGTGCAGATAGTGAAGTGCTGCAGTGTTCTTTAGTTTATGAATATTTTTTGACAAAATTAACAGCAGAAAATCGTAGAAAAATTATTTTAAATTTATTTAATATTAAAGAGAATAGCTATGATCTTGACACTAAAAAAGCAGAATTAAACAAAGTAAAAAAAGAAATTGAAAACTTGCAATTACAGGTTAGCAGCTACAAAAAGATAGAAATAAGCAGCAAAAATATTAATGAAAAAGAGCTTGAAAAAGAAATTGAAAAAACAAAGCAGGTAATAGCTCAAAAGGAAAAAGAAATTGAAAAATATTATAAAAAAGAGCATGAACATAATGAGTTGCTAAGAGAAAATAGTATTTTAGAAATAAAGCTAAATGATATTTTAAAACAAAAAAATGAACTTGAAAAACAGCATAGATTATTGCAAAAAGAATATAAAGAAGTATATGCACGTAGTACTGATGTATGTTTTAATTGCAAACAGCAATTACCTGAAGATTTAAAAGTACAAGAGTTTGAAAAAAAACAGTCTGAACTAAAAAATATAATAGAACAAGGGAAAAATGCTGCAGACAAAATAAAAGAATTACAAAAAGAATATACAGAATTGCAGCAGCAAATAGAGTTGCAAAAAACTAAAATTAAAACAGTAGAGCTCGAACTAAAAAAATTTGATATAAAGGGCGAAAATATGCTAAAAAATGAATTAAAAAGGCAGCTTGAAGATTTGCTTAAAAAAGCTGGTACAAAACAAGAAACTAATATTGATGAACTAATAGACCAATGCGACGCAAAAATAAAAGAATTACAAAAAGCTAAATTAATATTAGAAAGCGAAATAAAAGAACTACAAAACAAACGAGCCGAAGATAGTGCTGGAATAGAAAAACAAATAAATTCTAACTTTAAAAATATTGAATTTACACTTTTTGAAACACTTACAAATGGAGAAATAAAACCAGCATGCAACATTTTAATTAACGAAGTTGATTATTTTAGTGCCAGCGATAGTGAAAAAATAAGAGCAAATATCGAACTTATGAGCAAATTCAGAGAAAAATATAACTTAAAACATCCATTGTTGATAGATAGACTTGAGTGTTTAGACGATGAAATATTCGATGGGATTATAAGATATTTAGAACAAAATAAGTTAAATGCTATCCTAACAAAAGTTAGCAATAGCAAAGTTATTAACATTAAAAAAATAGCATCATGGACAGAATAGATGAAGCATATAGAGGGTTTGACCCACGTTTAAAAGATGACCCCATAGAAGAAGTAGAATGCGAACAAATAGATTTGGCGGAATTTTGGCTAAATTATAGCATGTTCGAAAATGAATTAAATAGAGCGATGGTAGATGCTATAGGAATAGATTTAGATTCCTATTGCATGGAACTTGAAAATCAGGGGAATAATTTTGATGATTATTTCGAAATATATATCTATAAAACATATTTTGATGGATATTGGGAGGAATATGAATATAATAGCACAGAGATAATCGTTATACCTAAAAAAAATAAAAAAATTTAAAATAATAACTAAAAACCCCGCAACGTATAGGATAGTTGCATAAAATTATGAATACAATTAAAAAAAAATCAAACGAAATGGCTTTGAAAGATTATTTAAAGCAAGATTTTATAGTGAAAGAATTTGCAAGAGTGATTGAAAATCCAACTAATTTTTTATTATCTGCGATAACAGTTATTCAAAATAATAAAGATCTGCAGAATGCAGATAAGAATAGCATTCTATACGGATTAATGAATGCTGCAATAATAGGATTGCCAATTAATCCTAATTTCAACCTTGCATATATTATTCCTTATAAAAACAACAAAGAGGGGAAGGTATATGCCCAATTCCAAATAGGAGCTCAGGGATATGTGACACTAGCAATTGCAAGTGGTTTTGTCGAAAATTTTGGAGTATCTGAAATTTACGAAGGAGAATTAATAGTATATAATCCTTTAAAGGGGAGTATTTTTGATTTTAATAATCGCAAGAGTGACAAAGTTATAGGTTTCGCCTGTTATGTACGATTAAAAACAGGACTGGAGCGATATGAATACTGGACATATGAACAAGTTATGAAGCATGCGAAAACATATTCAGAAAGTTACAAGCACAATTATGGTACATGGGTAACAAACCCAATAGCGATGGGGAAAAAGACTGTTGCCAAGCATACTGTAAAACGTTATATACCTTTAAATGCAACATTGGAACGTGCGATTGAAACAGATTCTGCTGTAATAGTAGGAGAAAATGAATTCATTTATATGGATAATGATACGGAAGAAGTAGTGCATGTTGTAAGTTCAAAAGAAACTAAAAAAGAATCTACCCAAAAAGAAGAAAAAATTACTGAACAAAAAAAAGATGATAATATAGAAATAGAGCAAAAAAATGTAACTCCTGATTCAACCCAAATTAATGAAAATAATATTGAAATACCATTTTAATTATGTTAAAAGTAAAAATATATGGGACTGGCTCAGACGGGAATATGAGCACCATTGAAGATGAAACGTCAGCAATCTTAATTGATTGCGGGCTACCTCTAAATAGATTAAATAAAGAAGTTATAAAAAAGCTGCAAGCGTGCATTATTACTCATTATCATAGAGACCATGCGAAATATTATAAAGATGTAAAAGATATTATGCAGACAATCGACGATATCACAAAAACAAAAGTTGGAAATTTTGAAATAGAAACTACTCCAACATCGCATTCAATAAAAAATATGGCAGCATATATATTTAATGATGATATTAATATTTTGTGGGGGACAGACTTTTACAGTATAGAGAAATATTATACTGATATGAATTATTTGATTTGTGAAATAAGTTATGATTTAGTAACATTAGGAAAGGCACAGGCAGAGGGGGATGTTAGTTTCCCCCATTATTGTGCATTACATTCACATATGTCGTTAGACAGATTTTTGGCATTATTAAGACATACTAATTTAGCAACATTAAAAGGGATAATAGTGCTTCATAGTAGTAAATATTTGAATAGAAACTTAACTTTATTTGAAATAAATAAAATAACAAATTCTAACGTGCCAGTATATTTAGGACGTGGAGAATATTATTTAGATGGAGAAACAATTTTAAAAAAGGAGGCAATATGAAAATGTATAAAGTGAATTATGATGGACATAGTAGATTGCAGCAAGCATGCGTAAAATGGTTTAGCTTGCAGCATAATGATATAAAAAATCTATTATTTGCAATTCCGAACGGAATCCCTATTTATGATAATAAATTACGTGTGCAAATATATAATAGATTAATTGCAGAGGGGCTCCAACCAGGAGTCCCCGACCTTTTTCTATCTGTCGGAAACT
>JAPXMM010000154.1:0-5540 GCA_033809015.1 Bacteroidales bacterium | reverse complement strand
TCTTCCTATTCACTCTGAACAGAATAAGGAAGAGAAGGTTTTAAAAAAACTTTAGTAAGAAAGTAGAACAAATAATTGAGCAAGAAAGGCTTGATAGGAGTAAAGTTATACTGATGGTTCAGGATGAAGGAAGATTTGGCAGAGTAAATATACTAA
The DNA here is from genome assembly GCA_033809015.1 of Bacteroidales bacterium. Classification (GTDB taxonomy): domain Bacteria; phylum Bacteroidota; class Bacteroidia; order Bacteroidales; family DTU049; genus DTU049. The sequence continues at coordinate 5,384 of JAPXMM010000154.1, read as the reverse complement.
GAGGTTGTTGGGCACCCAAGCAAGTACGTCCTGTAGTTGCTAAACAAGTGGTAAGAGAAAGTTTTTATGTTTATGCAGGAATATGTACGAATGTCCGAAGTTGGGGCGCATTAGCTCTTAAATATTACCCTATGCAAATACAGAAGTTTATATTATTCTATACCAGAAACAATGGAAATAGTTAGCAAAAGCATAAATGACTTAAATAAAAAACCTGATTATGTAAAATCTATGACTTTTTTCCCCTTATCTAAATATTATATTTTAGAACGCAACTTGGTTTAAAATGATATTTATTCAAGGTCGATTCTAAAAATTGAATTTTTTATCTATATAATATCTATATTTTTAATAAATTTTCTTCATTTTAATTTTTAGATGTCCCCTAATGGTAAATTTGAATTTTTACATTTTCATATAATTTTTTAATCGTATCTTTGCAAACTAATTATTGAAAATTGGAAATATATGAGCTTAAAAATTGTAGTGTTAGCTAAGCAAGTGCCAGACACTGCTAATGTAACTCAAGATGCCATGAAAGAGGATGGTACTGTAAATAGGGCTGCATTGCCAGTTATTTTTAATCCAGAAGATTTACATGCCTTAGAGATGGCTCTTAGAGTTAAAGATAAAATTAAAGATAGTGAGGTTATCCTTTTAACTATGGGTCCAGTACGTGCCAATGAAATTATTAGAGAAGCACTGTTTCGTGGAGTAGATAAAGGATATCTATTGACAGATAGACGCTTCGCTGGTAGTGATACTTTAGCTACAAGTTATGCACTATCTATGGCTATTAAAAAATTATGGCCTGTAAATTTAATTTTCACTGGTAGACAAGCTATCGATGGTGATACAGCACAGGTAGGACCTCAAACTGCTGAAAAACTTGGTATACCACAGATTACATATGCAGAGGAATTAGTTGATGTTGATACCTCTAGTATTACTATTAAAAGAAGATTAGACAGAGGTGTAGAAATTATTAAATCTACTCTACCCTGCTTGATTACTGTCAATCATAGCTCTCCTAGATGTAGATTTAGAAATGCTAAATTGGTGATGAAATACAAAAAAGCCACTTCCATATCTGAGCTTCAAGAGCGTAATGAAGATTATTACGATCTCTTCGAATCTAAACCCTATTTAAAAATAGATGAATGGGGCGTAGAAGATATCGAAGCTGATATTAATTGGTTAGGTCTGAGTGGTTCTCCTACTAAGGTGAAAAAAATTGAAAATGTTGTCTTCAAAGCTAAAGAAAATCTAGTTTTAGCAGACAATGATAATGACATAGACAAACTAATGAAAAACCTCATCAATAGCCATATTATTGGATAACCTTTTTTTTAAAAACTTTGAATTATGAATAGTATTTTTGTTTATTGTGAATTAACAGAAGAAAAAAATATAGCTGATGTAAGTTTAGAATTATGTTCTAAAGGAAGAAAATTAGCTAATCAATTAAATGTACCATTAGAAGCTATAGTAATAGGTGACGTAGATGAAAATATTGCTAAACAAGTGTCTCCATACGGAGTTGATGTGATTCATTTAGCTAAAGATAATAGATTATTTCCTTATCAAACTTTACCACATGCTGCTATAGTTATAGAACTTATAAAAAATGAACAACCTCAAATAGTTATTTATGGTGCTACACCTATCGGCAGAGATCTAGCTCCTAGAGTGGCTTCTGCTTTACGTTGTGGATTAACTGCTGATTGTACCGAGCTAGCTATTGGTTCGCATATAGAACCTAAAACTCAAAAAGAATATAAAAATTTACTTCTTCAAATAAGACCAGCATTTGGTGGTAATATCATTGCTACCATTATTAATCCTGAAACCCGCCCTCAAATGGCTACTGTCAGAGAAGGTGTGATGAAAAAAGAAATTATTTCTAATAGTTATAATAGTAAAATTTCTAAAATAGATACTGAAAAAATTCTAAAACCTGAGCATTTCATCTTACAAATTATTGAAAGACATGTAGAACCACAAAAGATTAATATTAAAAATGCTAATATTATCGTAGCTGGTGGCTATGGCTTGGGAAGTAAAGAAAATTTTCAATTATTGTATGAATTAGCTAATATCTTAGGTGGTGAAGTTGGTGCTTCTAGAGCTGCTGTAGATGCTGGCTTTGCTGAACCAGAACGCCAAATTGGACAAACTGGTGTAACTGTTAGACCCAAATTATATATAGCTTGTGGTATTTCTGGTGCTGTACAACACAGAGCTGGTATGGCTGAGAGCTCTACTATAATTTCTGTAAATACCGACCCCAAAGCACCTATTAATGAAATCGCTGACTATGTTATTATAGGAGATGTCAATTCTGTAATACCTAAAATGATTAAATTTTATAAACAAAACGTAAAATAATTGAATTATGGAAAATTTCTTTTTAGATAATAAATCACTTAAATTTCATCTCAATCATCCTCTTATGGAAAAAATCGTTCTTATCAAAGAAGATGATTTTTCAGAAAAAGATAAATATGATTATGCTCCACAAGATGTAGAGGATGCGATAGATAATTATGAAAAAACTTTAGAAATTATTGGTGAAATAGCTGGTGAAGTAATAGATCCTAATGCTGAGATAGTAGATGCAGAAGGTCCACAGCTTATTAATAATGAAGTACATTATCACCCTGCTACTCAAGAAAATTACAATTCACTTGTAGAAGCTAATGTTATGGGCATGACTTTACCTAGAAAACATGAAGGATTAAATTTTCCCATTCTTCCCTTTGTAATGAGTAATGAAATCATTGCTAGAGCTGATGCTAGTTTTTCTAATATTTGGGGCTTACAAGATTGTGCTGAAACAATTAATGAATTTGCTAGTCAAGAAATAAAAGATAAATTTTTACCTTTATTTTCTCAAGGTAAAACTGGTGCTATGGCTCTCACAGAACCCGATGCTGGGAGCGATTTACAAGCTGTGCAACTCAAAGCTACCTACGATGAGAAAACAGATAAATGGTATTTAAATGGTGTGAAACGTTTCATTACCAATGGTGATGCAGACATTTCATTAGTCTTAGCTAGATCCGAAGAGGGAACTACTGATGGGCGTGGACTATCACTGTTCTTATATGATCGCAGAGATAAAGCTGTTAAAGTTAGACGTATAGAAAATAAAATGGGCATTCATGGTAGTCCTACATGTGAATTAGTTTTCAAAAACGCCCCTGCTTTACTCGTTGGCCAAAGAAAACTTGGACTTATTAAATATGTAATGTCTCTAATGAATGCTGCTAGACTAGGTGTATCTGCACAATCTGTCGGTATTGCTGAAGCTGCTTATCGCGAAGGTTATAAATATGCTCAAGAACGCTTCCAATTTGGCAAACCTATTATTCAATTTCCTCCAGTTTATGAAATGCTCAACACAATGAAAGCTAAACTGGACGCCGCTCGTACACTTATGTATGAAACTGCTAGATTTGTTGATATTTATAAAGGATTAAATTATCTATCTGAAAAAAGACCTCTTTCTCAAAATGAAAAAGATGATTTAAAAAAATATCAAAAATTAGCTGAGTATTATACTCCACTTGTCAAATTATTTTCTAGCGAATTTGCTAATCAAATTACCTATGATTCTTTGCAAATCCACGGTGGATCAGGCTATATGAAAGATTACCCTATTGAGAGATTATATAGGGATGCTAGAATTACTAATATCTATGAAGGTACTTCGCAATTACAAGTAGTAGCAGCTATTAGAGGAGTTACTAATAATACTTTTAGAGAAAAAGTAGATGAATATGCCTCTCTAATTACTCATCCAGAACTTCAAGATCTAAAATCTATTCTTGTCAAAATGACTTCTCAATATGATTATGTATATAATAAAATTAAAGATGCTGCTAATCAAGAAACATTAGATTTTCATGCTCGCAGATTAGTTGAAATGATTGGAAATATTATCATTAGCTATTTATTATTATATGATGCTCAGAGAAATATCGAATTTTTGAACTCTGCACAAACTTATATAAAATACTCAAATGCTCAAAATACCCAACATGCTAACCTTATAACATCTTTAGAAGAAGATGATTTATGCTCTTGCAAAAATATTTTTGATTTAGATTAATCTTTATATTTAATTATTATAAAAAAGTGGTTTATTTTTAGTAAATAAACCACTTTTTTTATTTAATTTTATGTTTCTTCATTTCATTTAGCATTTTTAAATGTAATTTTTCTAAAAATTTTGGTATTAATTGAATAACTTCATAATTAATTATTTTTTCGAATTAATACCGCATTAGGAAATGATTCTTTGTTTCTTTAAATAGACATAAGAGAAAGAAATTTTTATTAAATATCAATTACACTTTTATGAAATATAGTTATTACTTAAAGGCCAGATTCTAAAAAATTAAATTAGAGGGGAAGTATTGCTGGCAATTTAATGATAAAAACGTTATCATTAAATTGAGGGGGTAAATTTTAAAATAAATATTTTTATGTTATATTTTAAAACGTTTAATATTTCAATAATATTTATTAATTTTGCTCAAATTTTATAATTATGAAGGAATTATTAGAAAACATTGATAAATACTTGGCTCTGCCTAAGGATCATAAGCGAGATTTTTTAGATCAGCTATATCAATATTTAGTAAATAACAATGCTAATGCAGTAGATTACCAAAAAGTAAAAATCCAATCTACCGCAGCTATCTGTCCCGACTGTAGAAGTGAAAATGTCATCAAAGCTGGTAAAAGAAATGGTAGACAAGTATATAAATGCAAAACCTGCGGTTATCAATTCCGTGAAACTGCTCGCACCTTTGTTTATCGAATGCGAAAATATCCACTAATGCTCGACTATATGAGATGTATGTTAGAAGGAAAAAGTCTACGAGCTTGTGCTGATGAGGTTGGCATTTGCTTGAAAACAAGCTTTGAATGGCGACACAAAATATTAGCTGCTATTAGAACCTTAGAAGGTGGAATAAGCTTCTCTGGTATTGTAGAAGCTGATGAGCTGCTAATGAACTATTCAGAGAAAGGTAGGAAATATAAAAACAAAGAAGAATACCAACGAGCTAAAAAGAAAAAACATCCCAAGGTAGCAGTATTAGTCGTAACAGACAGAGAAGGGAATTTACTTTTTAAACAGGTTGGTGAGAAAAAAGTGAAAAATGAGCAATTGAGAGAAGAGCTAAAGAATAGATTGTCAGAGAATAATTTGATATGTGTTAAGCCAAAGAAAGAGTTCAAAAAAGCTGTAAAAAGTTTACAAAGTAAAAAAGTGATAGTAAACAAAAAACAAGTGAAACGAGGTATATACAGTGTCAAGATAGTTGAAAGCAAAATAAGTGATTTCAAGGTGTGGATGAGTAGATTTCACGGAG
>JAPXMM010000153.1:0-5567 GCA_033809015.1 Bacteroidales bacterium | reverse complement strand
TTGCATGGCACCACCCAATCAGGGCAGCTACATCGCATTGTAAAATCTTTCCATGAAGAAGGGAAAATTTTTATCCCATTATCCAGCGCTAAAGATTCTAATTCTGGACTTATTTCATTATTTAAAAGTTTTGATAAAATTTGAGGATTATTATTGATGATATTTATGAGTAATTTTTTTTGGTCATTAGAGAATTCAGGCACCTCTATGGAAACATTATATGGTATATCTCTAGTGCCTTGCACTTTAGCAATGATTTTATTAGAAATGTATGAGATATATACCACAGATCCATTATCTGCATATGAGAGTCCACGTTCTAGTCTATTACTATAGTCTATTCTATTGAGCGAATTTAACCATTGTTTACCCCACCAGGTAATACCATATTTCATATCCCACAAAAATATATTACAATATTAATAAATTTTTACAAATTAAAAAAATTACAGCATATTAATATTATGAATTTTTTATATGCGTTTATAAATAAATTCATAATAAGTTGTAAAATACAATCTTTAAATGAAGTTAAAAATTTATGCTATCAGGGAGCAATAAATGAAAAAAAGCAAATAAATGATAAAATATATTATCAAAAAATATTAAAAGAATACCCTATTATTTTAAATTATTTTAATTAGGCGTTTAAGTAATAACAAATTATTATTGTGAATATATAAGCAAAGTCAGATTTTATAGGAGTTCAATTTAATTTATTTTAAAATATTTCTTGTTAATTTCTTTCTTTCCCAACCATGCAAAGAAAGAAACAAAGAAAAATCTCCGCTGGGCAAATGCGGTATTAATTAGAGATTGCGATGTATTGTAAAAGTATTCTCTTATTATAAAAATTTATTACATAAACGCTTATTTCAATAAATTATTACTACTTTCAGAAACGCTAACAGTCTGAAATTATCCTCTAAGCATTATACCTATTTGAATATTTAAAGCATCAACGATTTTTTTCATTAGATTATCTATCTCTTCATCAGTGAAAGTAGATTGTTTTTTTTCTAAATGTATATTAATAGCGTATGATATTTTACCAGCAGGCAGATTTTTGCCATCATAAACATCAAAAAGATTTATTTCTTTTACATATTTAGGAGCTGTTTTATAAATGACATCTTTGATTTGCTGAAAAGTAATATCACTATCCAGAAGTAAAGATAAATCTCGCTTAACAATAGGGAATTTATTTGGTTCTGTATATTTAACTTCATTATTTGAGTGCAATTCGTACAAATTTTCTAAATAGATTTCTGCATAAAAGACAGGTGCATCAATGTCTAAATATCTAAGCACATCATTTTTCACTTCACCAATAGTTGATAATAATTTATTCTCATTATAAATTTCAAATGAATTTACTAGTAAACGATTTTCTGATTCCTTGTAATCAAATTGTTTGTTTTTAATGTGTTGATTAAATATATTTTCTATAATAGATTTAATGTCAAAAAGATCAATATCCTTTGATTGATATTTCCAATTCTCAGCGAATAAGTTACCAGTCATCCAGATAGCTAATTGGTGATTTTCATAAAATTTTTCTTTAACATTATTAGCTTGAGCATTATTTTTTTTATAAATTTTACCTAATTCAAAAAATAATAAATTTTTTTCTTGTCTATTCAAATTATAAGCAATAGATCTAAGGCCACCAAAAATCAAAGAAGGACGCAGAATATTTAGCTCTTTACTAATAGGATTTAGTACTTTTACATATTCATTATCAACAAATAAATTAAATTGTTTATAATAATTTTCTGATTCTAAACTATTATTCATTATTTCAGTGAATCCTTCAGCTTTTAACTTTAAAGATAAATTATAAGTAAAATTATGATATTGTGGTTTATATGGCTTGATAGAATAATTCACACGTTTAGGACTTTCGATTTTATCAAAACCAGCTATACGAATCAGTTCTTCGGCTATGTCTACTGGTTGCTTAACATCTACCTTTGCCATTGGAACTTTTACAGTTAGCACATCATTTTTTTCATCTAATAAATCAAAATTTAAATCTAAAAGAATTTTTTTTACATTATCTCTATGTAGCTCTGTACCAAGAAATTTACTGGTTTTATCAATATTAAAACTAATAATATCGGGATTTATAACCTTGCCTATTGATTCTATGATTTCACTAGAAATTTCTCCACCAGACACATCTAAAATCAGTTTAGTAGCTCTATGAAGAGCAAAGTTTAATATACTATAATCTGCACCTCTCTCATAGCGATATGCTGCCTCTGTATGCAAATTATGTCTGCGAGCAGATTTGCGAATATATGAAGGATCGAAAAAAGCACTTTCGATGAAAATGGCTTTAGTACTATCATTGACGCCGCTATCAATACCTCCCATAATACCAGCCATACACATAGGTTCCTCAGCATTGCAAATCATCAAATCTTCACTAGACAGCTCTCTTTCTACTCCATCTAGAAATTTAAATTTCGTACCTTCATTAGCTGTTTTTACTATTACTTGATGACCTTTTATTTTATCATAATCAAAAATATGTAAAGGTTGCCCAATCTCCATCATCACATATTGAGAAATATCCACAATGTTATTAATGCTTTTCAGTCCCCAAGCATTTAGATAATTTTTTAACCAAATTGGACTTTCTTTTACAGAAACATTATCTATTACTAATCCGCAATATTTAGGACAAGCATCTGCATTGTCAATTTTAATAGAAATAGGTAATCGCTTATTAGGTTGAATATCTATCGTATCAGGGAGCAAAAATTTGTAATTAATTTGGGGAAATCTTTGATTGAGAGCAGCAAAAATATCTCGAGCTATACCCAAATGAGAAGTAGCATCGGCTCTATTTGGTGTTAATCCTATTTGATAAATTGTATCTTTATAAATAAAATCTTTAAATATTTTATTAGCTTTTTCACCAACATTAACATCATCAGCTAGAACTAGTATCCCTACATGTGAATGGCCTATACCCAGCTCATCTTCAGCACAAATCATACCATTACTTTCTATGCCACGAATTTTAGATTTTTTTAATTTAGTCCATTCAGTGCCAAAACGTACAAAAGAACCTGGCAGAGCAACTACAACTTTTTGACCTTTAGCCACATTAGGAGCACCACACACTATAGTCAATGGAGTGCTCTCACCAATATTTACTAAAGTTTTATGTAAATGATCTGTTCCCTCGATTTTTTCTACTTGCAAAACCTCACCAATTATAATATTATTCATCATTCCAGGTATACTTTCAAACTCTGTTATTTGTTCCACCTCTAATCCTACGGAGTTTAAAATATCATATAAAACATCATTATTTATGTCCCATGGATAAATAAATTTTTTCAGCAATTCTACAGAGACTATCATAAGTAAATTATTTTAATTAATATAATGCAAAATTCAATATTTTTTTTTACTTGAGAAATATTTTTACAAGTAAAAATATTAATAATTATTTTTTTATAAAAAAATAATTGTTAATTTTGCAAAAATATAATATTAAAATGGGTGGAGCAGTTGTAACTTTTATGATAATAGCTATGATAGTGGCTATTTTATGGTGTATAGTTATTTTAATACAAAATCCTAAAGCTGGATTTGCTGCTAATTTTTCTGTAGCTAATACGATGTTTGGTGCTAGAGAATCTGCAAATCAATTAGAAAAAGCCACATGGATAATGGCAGTGATTATCTTAGCTTTATCTATTGCCTCATCATTAGTAGTTCCTAAAGGGGAGAAAGTGCAAAGTAGTAAGGTGAAACAAGCTGTCGAGCAAACACAAACACCTGTGAATATTCCTCAGAGTCCAGCACCTTTAGCACCTCAAGTACCAGAAGAAGGAAATAATTAATATTTTATTAGAAATTTATACAAAAAATATTTTTTTCAAAAAATTGTATATCTTTCTACATTCTTTTAATAAAAAATGGCAATAGAATACCTTCTAAGCCATCTTGTAAATAAACTAAATTATAATCAATACCTAATTGTAATAAATTTATTTTCAATTGATTATGGTAGTCTGATATTTTATTCAAATACAAATCTTTATAATTACGAGGATGAAGTTTTATTTTTTCACCATTTTCCATATCAGTAAAAAGATAAGGACGATTTTTGAAATCAAAATCCCACTCAGATTGCTTATCTAATAAATGAAAAACAATTACCTCATTATTATTATATTTCAAATGTTGTAGGGCGTTTATTACCTTTTGAGGTTCTAGATTAGCCTCGAAGAGATCACTAATAATAATTACCAAAGAACGTTTATGTATTCTTTCTGCTATCTCATGAATATTTTGAGATAATAAAGTTTCTGTTTTTGGTAATTTCTGAATTTCTAATAAATACCTATCTAGCAAAGAAAATAAATATCTATGATGAGTATATGAAGACCTCGCATGCGTATGTTCCAAGATTTCTTTACTAACAAGTGAAAGGCCGGCAGCATCACGTTGCTGATAAAACAAAAGCAAAAAAACAGCAGCCATATACATAGACATGTTATATTTGCTACGTAACTCTTCTTCGCCATTATCTAGCATAGGATAAAGCATAGAATTTGATGCATCGATAATTATTCTGGCACGTAAATTAGTTTCATCCTCGAATTGTTTAATAAATAATTTATCTGTCCTAGCATATAGTTTCCAATCAATAAATCTAGTAGATTCACCAGGATTATAAGGTCTATATTCAGAAAATTCCACAGAAAAACCATGAAAAGGACTGCGATGTATCCCAGTGATATAACCAGCCACGAGCTGTCTAGCACGTAATTCTAATCTACTATATCTCTGTACTTTTGTATCACCAAAGTTTATCACAATAAAAAATAATAAAAGATATATTTAAATGTTAAAATATTTACAAAAAAACAAATAATGAAAAAAGATAAAAATATTAAAGCAAAGATTTCAGCTTTTCTTCTAATACTTTTCTAGGTACAGAACCAACTTGTTTATCTATTAACTGCCCATTTTTAAAGAAAAGTAAAGTAGGAATATTTCTAATGCCATATTTCATAGCCAGAGAACCTTGTTCATCTACATTTACTTTACCAATTAATATTTTATCATTATAATCATTATTCAGTTCATCTAAAACCTGACCAATCATTTTACATGGGCCACACCATTCTGCCCAGAAATCGACTATTACTGGTACAGGACTATTATTGATAATTTCATCAAAATTTGATTCAGTTAAATTTTCTTTCATAATTTTTTATTACAAAATTATAGTTTTTATTTTAAATTTAACAATATTTTGATAAAAATCATAAATACAAGAGAGAAAAAATATAGTAAGATGATGTTTAAGATATACCTTTATAGTGATAAAAAGTTGTAACTTTTTATCACTATAAAGGTATAAAAAATAATTAATTTATGATATATCAAGTTTATTAATGTTAAATTTTATTATTTTTGTAGAAAAATTTTTATATGAATAACCTTTTAGAAAATCCAACAGAATTATTCACCCTTACTAAAGAAGGCACACGAGAGTTCTACGACAATCTCTATAATGAAATGATAGAAGAAGGTAA
>JAPXMM010000152.1:0-5576 GCA_033809015.1 Bacteroidales bacterium | reverse complement strand
GAAGCTTCTGAGAGCAGATAGAATGCGATGTCGCCATTCGAAGCTGGTAGGTAGAGAAATACGAAGTTCTTTAGAGCATTCACGTAAGGTTTTACCCTCGAGCATCAAACGAATGTAGTCCAACATTAATTCTTTTTTATGTAAGTAATAAACAAAGGTACCAGTAGTTTCACGGAAGTTTTTACCACATTTTTTACATTTATACATTTGTTGTCCTTGCTGGTGACCATTTTTTTTGATATGGATGCTTTTGCAATTAGGACATTGTGGAGAGACACTTTGAGCTTTTAGATGTTGATAATCAACTACGTCGTTGCCTTGGAGTTTCATCCTATTGTAGAGATTATTGAGGAATTCTAAATTTAGTTGTTTGCCTTGTGAGAGGTGCTCTTGGAGGTTTGATACTATATCTTTCATATTTAAAATTTTGTTGCAAAGGTAATATATTTTTTAAATATAAGCATATAAAATCTTATACATTATTTAAAAATATAACAAACCCTCTTTTTCACCACTCACTCAACCCTTTCAAATATTAGTTCCTACAAATTTGTTTAAAAGAATACCTTATTCAATATAATGTTAAGATATTTTTTTTGCAATAATGCATAAAAATATTAACAAATATTAATATCTATAATGTTCTGGCTTATAAGGTCCATTAATAGGTACACATATATATTCTGCTTGCTCTGGCGTCAGTTTAGTAAGTTTAACACCTAAAAATGGTAGATGCAGTCTGGCTACTTCCTCATCGAGATATTTAGGTAAGCAATAAACTCCAATTTTATAATCATTTTGCCACAGCTCTAGCTGAGCTAACACTTGATTAGAAAAGGAATTACTCATTACAAATGATGGATGACCAGTAGCGCAACCCAGATTTACGAGGCGTCCCTCAGCTAAAAGGATTATTGAGTGCCCATCTGGGAAAGTATATTTATCTACCTGTGGTTTGATATTGGTATGTTGTATACCTGGGAAATTTTGCAATTCATATACTTGAATTTCATCATCGAAATGGCCAATATTGCATACTATACTATTGTCTTTCATTTTCATCATATGTTCTATACGTATCACATCTCTATTACCAGTAGTAGTAACGAAAATAGTAGCTTCTTTCAATGCATCTTCTACTGTAGTTACTTCATAGCCTTCCATAGCAGCTTGTAGAGCACATATAGGATCTATTTCGCTTATGAGTACTCTAGCACCTACACCTCTAAGAGCTTGAGCAGAGCCTTTACCTACTTCTCCATAGCCGCACACCATTGCAGTTTTGCCAGCAATCATGCGATCTGTAGCTCTTTTGATGCCATCGAGCAATGATTCTCTGCAGCCATATATATTATCAAATTTTGATTTTGTCACACTATCATTTACGTTAATTGTAGGTACGAGTAGCTCACCACGTTCATTTAATTGATACAATCTATGCACACCGGTAGTAGTCTCTTCTGATATTCCTCTTAGTTCTTTCACAGTTTTATGCCAAAAATTTTTATCTTCATTATATATTTCTCTCAAAATATCATATAGAGCTTGTTCATCTTTTTTAGAAGGTTTATTATCTAGGATAGAAGGATCATCCTCAACTTTATAACCTAGATGCACCATTAGAGTGGCATCACCACCATCATCTACTATTAAGTGAGGCCCATATCCATTATGGTTAAGAGCTTGAGCAGTAGCCCACCAATATTCGTGCAGTGTTTCACCTTTCCAAGCATAAACATTCACACCAGCTTTAGCTATGGCAGCAGCAGCATGATCTTGAGTAGAAAAAATATTGCAGCTAGCCCATCTCACTTGAGCTCCTAGATCTACTAATGTTTCTATGAGTACCGCTGTCTCTATAGTCATATGTAGTGAACCAGATATGCGAGCACCTAATAATGGTTTATCTTTACTATATTTTTCTCTTAATTGCATTAATCCTGGCATCTCTTTCTCTGCTAATTCTATCTCACGACGTCCCCAATCGGCTAATGAAATATCTTTTACTTTGTATGCTATTTTATCCATATCATTATTTTTTTACAAAATTAAGAATTTTTATAAAAAATAAAAGGAGTCAATTTTTTTAATTATGACTCCTTTTCATTCTTATTAATAAATTAGTTATTAAGAAAATGCCTAATTCAACTATTATTTAATTTTAGAGCTTAATAATACAAAGTCCTGTTGTCTATTACTTTATATACTTTTTTTAGAGAATTAGTTAGTTCGTAATTGACTTTAGAATTATGCATTTGGCTTTCTTGCATTCTCAAAGCATTTGCATCTATATTAGCACGTTGATGTTCTTCAATTACTTTGCCTACAAATACAGCACCTTCTCCCTTGATAGGATCGCTAACTTTTTGAGCAGGAATGATAGACATTGTGCCAATAACCTTAGGCTCTGGCCCATAAAATTGTAAGCTATAAGAATTAAATGTTATCACTGTTGTATCTAGCTGTGCATTCAATTTTTGCGTTAAAATTAGTAGATCATTTGTTTTAGCATCATTAATTTTTTTAACTAAAATATCAGCTTTTTTCTCTTTTATCACAAAAGGACGGATTTCTTCTTTTACTCTTTCGAAAGTTAGATAAGGTTTTTTATAATCTTGTCTATATTTTAGTAAAGCTACGACTTCTTTATTTTCAGAAGTTAAATCAAAGACAGCTGATACAGTACCTACTTTGGTTTCTTTATTATATGCCCATCTTATAATTTCTCTACCATTTTCTATACCAGGAATGGTGAAATCTTCTTTTTTTACTCTTTGGGCAGTGCGTTTATTATAACCTTTTTCAGTAATTTGATTTTCAAAATCTTTAGCTGTTTTAGCAGAAATAGCAAAGCCATTTGCTACGTTGTAAATACTATCCATTGTTTCGCTACTAGGCTCGATATGATAAACGATATTAGCTACTAAATATTTAGGCACTGGCATTGTTTTCTTTTCCACATAAATGATATGTATACCAAAATCAGTTTCTACCTTAGTGTATTGTCCTGCTGGTGTAGCAAAACATGCATCATTAAAAGATTTTATCATAGTACCCTCTCTAAACCATCCTAAATCTCCATTAGTTTGTACACTACCTTGATCATCGCTGTAATTTTTAACAAATTGTACAAAGATACTAGTATCTTTAGTAGATTTTAGAATATTATATAAACTATCTGCTAATTTTTCGGCTTCTTCTTTTGTACGAGTAACATTCTCATTATATCTATTAGCTCCTTTATAAGTTATCAAAATATGTTTAGCTTTCACACTGTCTGGGATGATTTTTTCATCTAATATTGATGTTATGTACCAAGTATTATTGTATTGGTATGGACCTAATATCGTTCCTTTACTAGCATGAGTAAGGGTATCAGCTTGAGGAGGTAAATCAGTTATTTTTACATATACTGAATCGAATGGCATTTGAGAAAATTGATTTACGACAATAGGTATTCTCTCTGGATTGCTATTTTTCAATGAATCGTATGCTTCCTTGATATAAGCTTCTATTTTTGCTAAATCATTTTTAGAAGGCAAAATATCAAAAACCACAAAATCAATATCTACAAATGGGTCAGTTTTAAACATATACTGATGTTCATCATAATATTTCTTTAAGTCTTCATCAGAAACTTTTATTTCATCATTATTAATTGTGGAATATTTTAGTCCCATGAGTTGTATAGTACGCTCGTTATTGTAATCATTTAATTTTTGATTAATTAATTTAGATGGAAGATAATAAGCTTTAGAAACTATTCCAAAATATTTTTGAAATTTATGTTCGTCTAAAACTATTCCTTCGATAGCGTACCATTGTTTTTGTTGATCTTCGGTCATAGTTTCCAGATTATCTAGGTAATTTTGTACTACTCTAGGATCGAATTGACCTGTTTTAGGATCAGTAAATATCTGACGAATAAATGGATGAACTAATTTACCAGTGAATAAACTAGCTATCTCTGCATCACTAATACTAATATTTGCTTTTTTAAATTCTTTATCAATAATTTTTTCGTTTATCAATTGTTCTAAAGCAAAATTATTTATTTGATGTTTTTCCTCTGGTGAGAAATTATAATTTTCTCCATATTGTAACTTTATAAATGTCTCTTGCTCTGCAATCTTATTATCAAATTCTTGATAATTAATAGCCTCATTAGATATCTTAGCTATTGGATCTATTCTACGTCTGCCACCACCACCTTTCCATAATAAATCACTTAATATGAAAAGTACCATTGCGCCACCGATTGCTATTAATAACAATAAAGATCGCTTTCTAATTTTTTCTATTACAGCCATAATTTATATTTTTATGCAAAAATAATTTAAAATTCATAAATGATAATCATTTATTTTTGTTTTTATTAAATTTATTGTTTTAATTTTGTCTGATAATCTAATTTCTATGAGAAAATTTTTTAGTTCTATTGCGATTTTTGTATCATTAATATCAAATATTTATTCTCAGCAATCTGCTTATGATTTTTTTGTTTTAGCAGAAAATGCTTCTAATAATAATAATTGCAAGCAAGCTATCGTCTATTATGATAAAGCTATCGCTTTGAATAAATTTTATTATGATGCTTACCTAGCTAAAGCTAAGTGCTATATGACTTTAAATAATAAAAATGAAGCTATGAACCAAATAAATCAGGTTTTAACTATGAAAAAAGACTTTGCTCCAGCTTTATTTATGAGAGCTGAGTATTACTATAATGAAAAAATGTATAGAGAAGCTATAAATGACCTCATAGATGTAATATCTCAAAATAAATATTTCTATCCCGCACATTCATTATTAGTAGAAGCATATATTTCTTTAAAAGATTATAATAATGCTCTAAATGAAATTAATTTTTTAATCTCTGAACAACCTACAGAATACAAATATCTTTTAAAAAGAGCTCTCATTTATAAAAACTTAAACCAATATGATAATGCTTTAAAAGATTGTAATAATCTAATAAATAAAGGTAATCTTATCGGTAAGGCTTATGCAATAAAAGGAGATATTAATATAGAGCTTATGAAAAATAATGAAGCTTTCACAGATTATTCAAATGCGATAAATCATAATTTCTATACTAGAGAAATGTTAATTACTTATCTAAATATGGCTATAAAAGATAATAAATTGCCAGAGGCACAGCATGCACTAGAATTATTAATCAATAATTATGAAGGGAAAAATTCATATTATCATTTGCTTTTAGGTAAAATATTCATTGATCAGAAAAATTATGAATCTGCAATAAATACACTGAATACTGCTATTTCATTAAGACCAAATTATGACACAGCCTACGTTTATAGAGCTATGGCAAAAAGATCTATCAATAAAGATCCTCTGAATGATATTCGTAGAGCCATTTATCTGAATTCTAAAAATACTTTAGCATATGAAGAGCTTGGCATTTATTACATTAATAAAAAATTATACTCGCAAGCTTTAGAAAATTTGAATAATGCGATAAAGCTAAATCCTAGCGGTAGAGCTTATTATTATAGAGCTATAGTGTGGGATATTAATGGAGATAGGACTAGTGCTTGTGCCGATTTACAACA
>JAPXMM010000151.1:0-5730 GCA_033809015.1 Bacteroidales bacterium | reverse complement strand
CAGGAGTTGCTGTTGCAGTGATATTTGGCAATGGATGGACAGTTACTGTAACTTCTGTTGTGCCAGTACAACCTTCAGGTGTTGTGCCAGTAACTGAATATGTTGTCGTAGCTATTGGACTGACAGTTACATTTGGATTTGTGCCTAATCCATTTGACCAGCTAAACGTTGTTCCAGGGATATCTGAACTTACAGTCAGTTCTGAACTTTCATTTAGGCAAATTTCTGTTGGAGTTGCTGTTACAGTGATATTTGGCAATGGATGGACAGTTACTGTAACTTCTGCTGTACCAGTGCAACCTTCTGGTGTTGTGCCAGTAACTGAATATGTAGTGGTTGTTGTTGGACTAACAGTTAAATTTGAATTTGTTCCTAATCCATTTGACCAGTTGAACGTTGTTCCAGGGATATCTGAACTTACAGTTAAATCCGAACTTTCACCAAGACAAATCTCTGTTGGAGTTGCTGTTGCAGTGATATTGGGCAATGGATGAACAGTTACTGTAACTTCTGTTGTGCCAGTACAACCTTCAGGTGTTGTGCCAGTAACTGAATATGTAGTGGTTGTTGTTGGACTGACAGTTACATTTGGATTTGTGCCTAAACCATTTGACCAGCTAAACGTAGTTCCAGGGATATCTGAACTTACAGTTAAATCCGAACTTTCACCAAGACAAATTTCTGATGGATTAGCTGTTACAGTGATAATTGGCAATGGATGGACAGTTACTGTAACTTCTGCTGTGCCAGTGCATCCTTCAATTGTTGTGCCAGTAACGGAATATGTAGTGGTTGTTGTTGGACTGACAGTTTTAGTAATTCCACTGCCTAGACTATGAGACCACGTATAAGTATTCGCACCATTAACACTAAGCAAAGAGCTTTCGCCATAACAAATTACAGGGGGATTTGAAGTAACATTAATTATAGGTAAAGGATTAACATTAATAGGGAAAGTGTACCAAAATCCACATCCAGTAGGTACATCTGGAGGCGTTACATAACATTGAATGGTAGAATC
This sequence comes from Bacteroidales bacterium, assembly GCA_033809015.1. GTDB lineage: Bacteria > Bacteroidota > Bacteroidia > Bacteroidales > DTU049 > DTU049. The sequence continues at coordinate 4,709 of JAPXMM010000151.1, read as the reverse complement.
ATTAAAATTTTGAGGATTAATAGTAATGGTAGGAGTAGTTTCACCAGTAGACCATACATAAGTAGCTCCGGGACTTATATTAGGAACTTGAAGTATAGCAGAATTATCGTTTTCACAAAAATTAATAGCCTGAGCAACCATATTTTGAGGACAAATAAAATCTACATAACCATAACCAAAATGTCCACTTCGTGAACAATCTGCATTAGTAACTATTACAGTTACTGGTTGCCCCACATAATCAGCTAATCTTATCCCCACGGTAGTCCATGGTTTATACCATACATTATTGCCTGCATGCATAAACCCTGGAATATTACTTGCAGCAGTGTAATGTTGCTGTCCACAATGTATAACTTGATTTTGTGAATTTAAAATTTTTAATTCGAAATAAGGTTGTTGAACCACAGGATGATTGGGATCTTGAAAAACAACAGCGTATTTGTAAATAAAATTAGTATCTGTAGGACCTACAATAAATGAGAATATTATACGCTCAGCTTGTCTTCCTGTACCATTATTACCTAACCTAACAGAATATGTACCTCCACCGGGAGCTACTTTGGGAAAACCACCATATGGATCTGTACCACCAGTCTCTATAGTGTGCCTATTGGCTACAGGTAGTGAACCTGTCCAAGAGCCTGCAGGATAACCATTATTTATTCCTGTCTGACATGTCCAACCAGTGAAATTCCCTTCTTCGAAATCTAAATTATTACAAACACTAGCTCTATAATCTTTCTCTATGTTACCTTGCAATAATTTCGCGTGTGTCTCTTTAATATATTCAACTAACCATTTATCAGAGTCATTTTGGTGTATTAATTGTGATGAATCTTCTTTAGCCCTAATAGATTCCTTTTCTAAATAATTTTCATCAATTTGTGAATATAAGTTTACAGATAATAATAATGTAATAAAAATCAATAATTTATGTTTCATATTTTTAAAATTTTATTCTATTTTATAACCTTTGCTTAACTAATATTGCAAATTTAATACAATTATTTAATTTTTATTTAAAAAGCAATATATTAAGACAAATTACTTAATAAATTTTATATACGTAGTAATTATTATGATTAAATTGTTAAATTTGTAATAAATTCACAATAGGTGTTAGGCAATTAGTGCAGCTGAGATAGCTATCATATAATCCTCCATAGGATATATCTGTCCACTGAACAGTGGCAGGATCTAAGCCTACAACATTAAGCATAATAGAACAATAACCATCTACATCAGCATAGAAAAAATCAGTGTATGGAGCAGGAATAGCTTCTATTTTATAAGTATTTTCATTGCCTCCAGGTTTACAAAAAGTCAAAGTATATGGACCTGGTGGTGGCAAACAGACTGCATCCCCTACTGGAATCTGTGGTCCACAATTGACTTGATAAAACATAGATCCAGGTGGTATAGCACCTGAATTGATACTAAAACGAATAGCAATAGTACCTGGATTCATTGTTATGTAAAACTCGACGCATCTATCAGGATTTGTTGTTCCACAACAATTACCATCACGTACTACCAATGGAGAAATCCAGACACTATCTATTGATGAAGATAAATCTACTAAATAATATGGGGTATTTACATCACAATTACCAGATTGAGAGTATAAATTTGAAAAATGAAAAAGTATAATTATAAAAAATACTTTTTTTAAGGAGAGATGAAGTAAAAAATTTTTCATTTTAAAAAGATAGTTTTCGAATTTAATATATTATTTTTTTATTAGACAAAATAAAAGTAAAAATGTGAAAAAAACAAATTTTGAAAGAAAAGTCTCCGCTGGGAAATGATTTGTTAACAAATCATTTCCAAATGCAGTATTTATTATAGCATAGAATTAATTTTAAAGTTATTCTTTAAATACAGAAATATTTAGATAACTTTATTTTTAATAAATGATATCAAATAATTTTAAAAAATATTATGTTTTAGTATATATTGGATGATTAATCCTGCATTATAAGTAAGATTATTTCAAATAAATTATTTTTCTAGATTTAAAAGGATATAATATTTAAGTAAAAAAATATAACTATACTCTCCAATATTATATATTATATAAGTTTATTCAAAAATTATAAAATCTCATCCAATATATTTACAAACATTTTAATTTTTTTACGCTTTTTATCCGTTCATTTGCATCATTTTGAATAATTTTTTTACATTTTGCTCATTCATATATCCTAAATCATTTAATATTCTTTTTCTCTTTTCTATCATTGCATCAGTGAAATTATCTTCAAAGATGCTTACTACCTTTTTTTTCATTTCTTTTTCATCATTTACTATTTCACAGAGTGGTGCCAGATCAGTATTCTCAACCATTAAATTATTTACTAATATAAACCTACCCTGAAAGATAGAGTGTATTAATTTTAGTTTTAATCCTGTAGGTTGCGTAGTATATAATACATTCAATTGAGCATTTCTAATAAGATCATTCATTTTTTCATCACTTATATTTGTTATCAGTTGAACATTAGAATTTTGGACTAAATGTTTTTTTATATTCTTCTCATCCCTACATTTACCAGCAATAATTAAAGGAATATTTATATCATTAAAAATTTTATTTGCTAAAAATTTAGCAGCAATTTTATTTTCTGAAACATCTAAATTGCCATGAAACAAAGCATATTTGCCTTTTCCTATGGTAGACTCTACATTATCAAAAGGATGAAATGAACTGATTAGCTCCACATTTTCATTCCACATTTTTATCCTTTTCATATCTCCAATACTTATCGCAGCTATTGCATCCGCATGTTTTATTATGTTCTTTTCATAATGTTTTAATTTTATAGATTCTATGAAAAAATATATTTTTTTTAATAAATTTCTTTCAAATTTGGCTAAAAATTTATAATAATCTTGCTCGATATTATGTGCTCTTATGACTTTTAATCTTCCTCTAAGAGCGGGATCTGATAAAAAATACGTAGTGTGTATACCTTCAAATAATATAGGAGCATTATTTTTTAGTAAATTATTCAATAATGAATCATGATCTCTGGTTTTAACTATAAAAGGTATTTTATTAAAAAAATCGTGTAAGTTGCGTTCGCGTTTGTAATAATAAACCTCCTTGCAATATTGTTCGAGCTCTTTACTAGGCTTACGTTCACCATATTGAAAAGCATGCAGATAAATGTTTATGCCTAAATCATGTAAATTTTTAATCGTATAAAATTCATCTATAGCTCCACCATAATTTGGCGGAAAAGGAATGTCAAGAGTTATAATATTTAATTCTTTACTCATAATTTAATCTAATAGGGTAATTTTTTATTATTGTAATAGATTAATATAATATTGTGCACTATCTAGCTTGCCCACATTTTGATATGAAATTGCTAAATTATTAATCACATTTTTATTATTCGGATTAATATTATAAACCTTTCTTAGATAAATTATAGCTTGAGAATAATTACGTTTTATTATGTTTAAAGTACCTAAATTTTCCAATATTGGTGCAAAATTAGGATTACATTTATAACCACGTAATAAATAATACTCAGAATTATCTATGCCTCCAGGAATAGTACTATGTAGTTCTGCCAAATGATTCAGAGCTTCTACATTACAAGTATCTTTTTGAATCACATTATTTAATAAAATAATAGATGAGTCTATTTTATTCAGATATTTATATGCTAGTGCTAATTGAATAGTAAAAAAAGTAGAATCTGTAAATTGATTGAGCAGAAAATCAGTTTTACTAGTTAAAAATAAAAAAGCTTTATTAGCAATGTCTAAAGAAGAATCTAAATAAGCATTCATGCCTGCTGCAAATATATTTTTATATGGTTCTAATTCTACTGGTCTGAGGTTAGCACATATTAGAGCATTATCTATAGCTTCTTTATAATTTTTTTTGAGAAAATACGCTTCGCCTAAGATAGTATAAGCTGCAAAATTTTCAGGATAAATTTTAATAGCTTTATTCAAATATTGTATTGCTTCATTTAGTAATTTTTCTTGAGTTTGCAAATTGTTTGTTTTTTTTGCAACTTCTACTAATGATTGGCCAGCAGCAGCATTCACATGGGTACTATTTTTAGATATTTTAGCATCGGTAGTGAATAAAGTCAAATTGTCTTTCCATGCAAAGCTCCTACTTACTGTTTTCACTCCGTACAATGCTAAAATAGTTATCAATACATACATCGCCCACTTGGGACTTCTTTCACTCCATTTTGCAAATAGCCAACCCACTGCTAAAGTAAACCCTGCTGATGCAGAAAATATAAATCTCTCATTCATAAAAGTACCAACATTAAAAAGTAAGTTAGAAACCATGGAGAAATTAGCAACAAACATCAATATAGCAAAAGCTATTATTGGTTTTTTCTTCCAAGATTTAATTAAAACATAGATAATTGCTAGTATCGTTATTATTGCTAGCCACACTCTAAAATCACCAAAATCTAATATTGGTATTTGATTAGGATAATAGTCATGTGTGAGTGGATGTGGGAAAATTAATAATTTAAAATATATCAACCAAGTGAAAAGTACAGTTGCTATCTCTTGAGATTTTGTAGAATTAACAAATGGATTGTTTAGCAATTCTTTAGGAACATCTGTATATAATAAAGCTCCGAGCACTTGAGAACGTATGAATAAAAATAAAGCTGCTGGTATCAAAAGCACTATGAAAGAGTTAATGATATATTTTTTAG
>JAPXMM010000150.1:0-5738 GCA_033809015.1 Bacteroidales bacterium | reverse complement strand
ATTTTTTATTTGTCACGAACTTTAAAAGTTATATTAAAACTGCAGGCACAGTCCACGTTAACGTATATTTTTATTAATCAAATATTTTTTCCTATAATGCTTATACATAATCATACAAACTTAATTTTAATAGCTAGATGTATACTGAAAACTTATTATTTTATCATCTGAAAACAAGTCAAGAGTGTCAATATTTTGAACTTCCCAACTTATTTTAAAGCTTCCCCAAGTATTATGTGAGGTTTGTCCTGAAGGACATTCATAACCAACTTCTACGGACGGATCTTAAAGCATAGGCAACAGGAAAATTTATTATGTCAATTATGAAGAAATTATATAGAAAAAAATACTTTTAAAAGATATAATGATAGTAAGAAAAATAATCTTTCCTAAGGATATATATGACAAAAACATATAGAGTATTTTGTAATGTAATTAAAAAATATATTGCAAAATATCATTTAGGGTAATGTAAATGTCAATAAAAATTTGGTTCTAGGTTGGTTAAAATAAATGAAAAACATGATAAAATAAATAAAAATTAAACAAATTATAGATTTTTTACATTGTTAGTTGAAACAGGACGATTTTACTATCCCAAATCTTCTGTCTTCCATGTTCATATTTAATTTTGCAACTTTAGACGGAAGTGGTAGCTATTGGGATGTTGGATTAGATTATACACACATTCGTGGAAGGCATATTCCTTACAAGTAAAATTAAAATGGTAAGATATTAAGTTTAAATAGTAAGTGGAAACTTTATTGCCTTTGAGTATGTAAGACTTTTTAGTTAACTTTTAACATTTACAAAAGCAAACTTTTTATAATTTATTTTATAACATTGCAAATAAATAGGAGAATAAATAAAATGGAAAAGAAAAAGTATTATTCCAATGGCTTCATTATTAAGAGGATAAATGGAAATTATGCAGGGAAATTTAAAAACTATGATGGAATAGAGGGTGATATTTGGCCCCTTGATAAATATACTGAGAATGTGGACTTGATGGAATTTAAGTATATTGATAGCTATTTAAGTGAAAAAGTATTTAGATCAGATGTTGATAAAAGATCAGTGGATGTATGTAATGATGTGGATTTTTTAAATAAGTATATTTCTATATGCGAAATGGCAAATTTTAAAATTGAAATTTTGTTTTGCCAAACAGAGCGGGTATTTCCTAAAAGTGAAATAGAACCATATAAACAAAAAGAAGACTTTGAATTTCTCGGTTATGATTATGGATATCCGGGGTCGGATTATTATTCGTGTGTTTATAATGATGTAAAAAGAATGTTTAAAGATTCAAATTTTACATTAAACAAAAATGGTTTGTTTGAAGATGAAGGGAGCATTTTAGAATACATTTCAGCAAGAGAAAAATTAAAGAAACAAACTCCCGAATATATGTTTGAAGAAGGTGAATTTATAATATACAAATTGTGGAAGTACATTGGAGAAGTCCCGATTAAAAAACTTTAACAAACAAATTCCCATGTTGAAAACACAAGACAATAACAGAGTACACATATGACGCAAACAATAGCAATAACAGCTCTACAATAGTTAACATTACAGGAGCTAAAGATGCATTCATGGGGAGGTATATAATCCGAGACATCATAGAGTACACTATTATGTTGAATTTAGAGTAGATACATCAAAGAGTTGGAATAATAAAAATAATGTTATAAAGTTTTATCCTGGAGGTTATGTAAAAGGTTCAGGAACAGCTTTTATACCAGAAAAGGAGCCGGTTTGTTATGATGTTTGAAAATATTAATAGTTGGCTTGAATTTATTAAAAAGGCTTCGCTAAAAGATTTAACCTGTATAATTAATGAAGATTTTTATTTAGATGAATATGTTAAAAACATGAAATCAGATATAGTTAATCCGGAATTATTGATAGATATAAAAGAAAAGATAAAAGGCTCTGAAATTGAGAAATTATTTTGGGAGAAAACATTGCTATTTATTAATGTTAAATGTTTAAAAGATGAATTATTAGACTACTTAGTTGATAACAATATAGCCAATGAAGTTTTTGGACATTTAAACTTACCTGATAAATATTTATGGAAACTTGTAGATAAAACTGAAGAAGCTGTTTTAACTTTAGGAAAGAGATTGTATATTGAAGAAAAATACAAATGCGAAGAATTTCAAGACTTTTTAGCTAAGTTTCCAAATAAATATTGGCTTTGGAATAGCTTATTAAATGTCGAACCCATTTGTAATGAAAAGAAAAAAATTTTGATTAAGATGCTTTTTAAAATCACAAATTTCGATGATTTAAAGAAAAAGGTTATTACAATAACAGTGTCAAATAGGATAAAAAACACAAAAAGCATTATCGTTATAAAAAAATATTACAAAACAATGATTCCAGAGTACTTATTAGCAATATCACAAAACCCCACAACACCCATTTATATGCTTGAAAATTTAGTTAATATAGAAAGAATAAACTATGCTAATCAGATTAGAAATTTTTCAAAAATTAACTTAAGTAGCAAAAAAGGATTTAAAGATTAGGAAGTCGTGTTAATATATAAAAATAAAGGTATTGAATATTTATTATTATCAGTAAATGAAGAAAATGAGGGATTTATTTGCAAAATTATATTTAAACACTAAAATTTAAAAGAAAGAAAAATTTTATTAGAAAAATGGAAATCTATATGTAAGAAAAAGATTAGTGAAGCTTATGGTGATTATATGAAATATAAAAACAGTTATTTTAAGTAAAATAAAGCGTTGTTGATAAATATTTAGTTGAGTATTATTAAGAGAGTAACAATGGGTACAATAGTAGAATTAGGGATTAAAGTAATAGTTAAAAAACTGGTATGCAAAGTGATAAGCGAGGGTAGAAGTGATGTACATAAGAAACAAATTGAAAAGCAAATTGTGAATGAAAAATATAATAACATAATTAAAAATAATGGTGGTGCATAATGAAAATATCTGTAAATGAGTTAAAAACTATTTGTAAGCTATTGTTGGATACAGCAGAAAAAAGTGGATTTAGAGAATTTGAATTTGATACGGATTATTACTGGTTTATTCCGTCTGATGAAAGGGAAGTTTTTGATAAAAATTTACCAAATCCTTGTGTTGGTTCAATTAATGAATTACTTAAAATAATAGAAGAAAATAGATAATTTTAACTGTGCTGTGAACACATAAAGGGGCTTGATACTTATGTCTAATTGGCTGAAAAAACTCAATATATTAAAGCGTTATAAAGCAAGATGCATAGGAGTTGATTTCCTTAACAGAAGAATAGTAGTTATTGAACCTGAAAAATGCATTCACGTTAACAAAAGCATTGAAGAGATAATAAGTGAAATACCTGACAAAAGGAAATATAAAAAAGTAAAAGAAGGTTTTTTGTCTGATGATTACTGGCAAAACCTGGATGCTTTAAATTATTTAATAGATTATTCTATAAAAGAAGCTAAATTAGGTTCTTCACATTATCATTTATTTATAGTACTTCCCTATGAAAATTATATGTTTTTCCATAAAAAAATTCATGAAGTATTGTCAAAAACAATAAAAACATATTTTTGCAAAATACTTGCAACATTAAATAACATACAATGCATATTTAACCACTATAGTTATCATGGAAGAATAAAATTACAAGATGAAAGTGGCAGAAAAAAGTCATGGTTTTTATTTTTACTCAATGAAGGGTTTTATTTAGGTTATGCTTTTGGCGATTTTGTTGTTGAGGCAATTTGCATAAAAGACAGTTATGATAAAATTACACCTGGTGTTATTGTAAATAAAATAAAAGAACTATTAAAAACTACATCCCAAGATTTGCTAGAAGAATTAAAAAATAATGAAGTGTTTACAGATAAAGAAATTAACAATATGATTAAAGATTGGGAAAAACCTTTTAAAAAAACTATTTATTTTTATGTGCCGGAAAAATTTAAAAAAATATTTGGCGACAGTATTTATAAGTATAATATTGAATATTTAGATTATGATGAGTTAAGTGTAATTAAAGGTTTAGAAAAGTTTATATTGTCAATAACGTAAAAGAATGAAATAACATAAGATAAATTAATGACAACTCCTAATATGAGTGATAGAACGCTATAAGGAGGAATAAAATGCTTAGAGATATTATTAAAAAGATTGCTTATTGTTTTAAAACTAAGTTTATCTGTGTTGATTTTTTTCAAGGCCGGCTAAAAGCTGTTGAGCTGGGCAGAGGCGTGTATATTGACCGGTCTATTGAAGAAATAAGGAATGAAATTCCGGATAAGAAAAAATACAAGGAAGTTAAGGAAGGACTATTAATGGAAAAGTACTACAATAATATACATGTTATAAATTACTTTTCAGATATGTTAATTAAACATGTAAAATTTTATATAAAAGGATTTAAAGTTAATATTTTTTTACCCTATGAAAAAAAAGACTTTATTGATGAGTGGTATGCGAAGGTTTTCTTCTATAGCAGGATGCCTTTTTTATTCATAGAAGCTATTCCGCTGGATAATTTTACGTGTATATATAATGGTTTTGATATACCTATAGAAAATGAGCAAGGAGAATATATAAAGAATATAGTGTTTTTCATATATGACCATACTGTATATGTAGGTTTTGCTTTTGTTGGTTATGTTTTTGTTATCAGACCAATTGAAAAAAAGGCAGAAGATTTATCATCTGATGATATTTTGCTTATAATCAAAGAATTACTGGAAAACACAAGTGAAGATGTACATAAAAGATTTGACCAATTAACAAACAAGAAAAAAGAATATAAAAAAATTATTTCCGGTTGGAAAAAACCCTTTCAAAATACAATATATTTATTCTCAAAAGAAGATTTGAAAAAACAATACCACGTTGACGGGTACAAAATTAAATTCTTTAAATATGACGAAAACGACATTACAACAGGAATGGAAAAAATAATGGCAATAGAAAGAAAAATACGAAGAATTATTTTCAAATAAGTTAATTATTAGTTATGTCAACATAAATTGCAAAAATATGATTATTTATTTTAGACCAGAAAAAGCTGAGCCAAAAAACTGAACAAAAAAGCAGCGCTCATTGATAATATAGCAATAATAATCAACACTTTTATTACTATATCATGAGATACACCTTTTATTATAGAGAGATAAAAAGATTTAAATTCCAAGGTTTGACCAATTGCCATGGAAGGCTTTTTTGGTATTGATAAAAAGAGAAACTCTTTAGTAACTACAATACCATAATTTTCTTTCATTGCTATAAGTACCCCGGTTTTTTCAAATTTTTCATCTAAGAAATTATTAATATATCCTTTTAAAGTATCTAATTTTGAGGAAAAAATTAAAACGGCAGAAACAATAAACCCTTTATGATACCTAATGTCCCTTTTTTTGACTTGTGTAATTTTTTGCAGTTTTGACACGGGATAAATTTTCTTAGTTAAAATATCCTCCAATAAATCATTATTTTTCAAAATTTCTTCCGCCACTTTAAAACATTTATGTTTTATTATGTCATTTCTTGGTGAATACTTGAGAAGATTTTCATCAGATATTTTAAAAGGTTTAAGCATTTTTTTAAATATACTTATTTCATATAACATGGTATACTCTTTATGGTACTTGTTTTGTTCCGGTAGATGCAGTTGTTCAATTAAATGTAAATGCTTTTTTTCAAAATTGGAAATAGAAAATGTTTTTTTCCATTGCTGAATTTTACATAGTC
>JAPXMM010000149.1:0-5780 GCA_033809015.1 Bacteroidales bacterium | reverse complement strand
ATTCTATATCACCTACAGTACCGCCTATTTCAATAATTATAAAATCATAATCTCCGTTAAATTCTAATAATCTAATGCGATATTTTATCTCATCGGTGATATGAGGGATTACCTGTACAGTTTCGCCTAAATAATCTCCTCTACGCTCTTTTTCTATTACATTCAAATATATTTTACCTGCAGTTACATTATTTGCTTGAGAAGTATTAATATTGATGAATCTTTCATAATGTCCAAGGTCTAGATCAGTTTCTGCTCCATCCTCTGTCACATAGCATTCACCATGTTCATAGGGATTAAGAGTTCCTGGGTCTACATTGATATATGGATCTAATTTTTGAATTGTAACAGAATAACCTCTAGATTGCAAAAGTTTGCCAACAGAAGCAGAAACAATACCTTTGCCAAGGCTAGAAACTACGCCACCAGTTACAAATATATATCTAGTATTTTTAGCCATATTTTCTATTTTTATATTGCAAAATTATATTAATTTAACTACAAAAAAAATATATAAATATTAAAAACATTTAGGATTTATACCTAGTACGTATTTATTTATTATTTCCAATTTATCAAAATATTCATAACCAGCAAAATCTATCATCATAAAAAATTTAATTGTTTTTTGATACTCATCTAACAATTTTCTAGCCAAAGGATAATAGCTCCAGTGCCAGGGTTCCGGTTGATATCCATCAGGTCTATCTTTATCAAAGGATGTATATGGTTCACAAAATCCATAATTATCTGCATTTTTTTGCAACCATTCATAAATTTTCTTCCCTTCATCAGTTTTGAAATATGATGGTTCTACACTGTTCAGGTCTATATCTGTTCCCCAATGATGCCTAGATGTTCCTGGCATTGCAGTATACTTTAATATTTCTTTAGTTCTTTCAAAATCATCAGGTATAGTCAAATATAAATCTTCATTATTTACAGCAGTGTAGCCAAACCATTTATCTTCCCATAATTTTTTTTGATATTCATAGCTTCTAAATCCGCTCACAATTATTAATGTTATGCCATCATTTTGAGCAGCTTCATACATTTTTTTGAAAGCATCATAAACTTCTTTTCTCAGATATATTTCCTTACCATTTTCGGTAAATTTTTTATCTACTAAAACAAAATTACTATCATTCTGCGGGTCTATTTTCCCCAATAAATATTTCTCTTCCATTTGTCCATTTACATTTAAAAATATTAAAAATAAAAAACTAAAAAATATAATTTTTTCAATTATTTCCATCTTTTTATCATATTTAGAGCAGTGTTTACGATATTTTCTGAAGTAAATCCGAAATAGTTCATTAATTGAGATGGCTTGCCACTCTCACCAAATCTATCATTCATAGCAATAGGTTTTATAGGTACTGGATAATATTCTGAACATACCTCTGATATTGCAGAGAATAATCCACCGAATTTTTGATGTTCTTCAGCTGTAATTATAAATTTACATTGTTTTGCAATATAACTTATGGTATCTACATCTATGGGTTTGATAGTATGAATATTAACTACTGCAGCATCAATTTTATAATTTTTATATAAAAAATTAGCTGCCTTCAAACTTTCCCACACTAAAGATCCTGTAGCCATTATTGCAATATCCCAGCCATTTCTCAGTACTTGAGCTCTGCCGATCTGAGGAATAATATTTTTATCTGAAAAATTAGGCATAGGTTCTCTACCAAATCTAATATATACTGGGCCATTTACTTGTTCAATAGCAGCTAAAAGTAGATTTTTTGTTTGGTTAGCATCGCAAGGTGACAATACAGTCATATTAGGTAGAGACCGCATCACTGCTAAATCTTCTAATGCTTGATGAGTAGCTCCATCTGGTCCTACGCTTATGCCGGCATGTGCACCACCGATTATCACTTTTGCATTATTATAACAAATGGACGTCCTCACTTGATCTGCACATCTGAAAGCAGCAAAAACTCCATAGGTACTAAACACAGGAAGCAATCCTGAGAGAGCCATTCCTGCAGCGGTAGCTGCTATATTTTGCTCTGCAATACCAAAACTATAAAACCTATCTGGATATTTTGATTTAAACAAATCTAATCCTACTGATGCAGTGATATCTGCTCCTAGAACTACTAGATTTGAATATTTTTCACCAGCTTCTAATACACCTTCGCCGAAACCAAGTTTACCAGCCTTTTTTTCCATTTTTAAATAATTTACATGAATTTTATAAAATCTTTTTCTACATTAAGGTAGATTTGATCAATATTTTTTTGAATATCAATGGTATAATAAATAGAACTAATCACTTTGCAAAAATACTCAGGATTATCCATTGTTCTACCTATTCTTTCTTTTAAATATTTTTGTAAAACTTGATAACCACCAATATAATAATTCCATACTTCTGATGCTACATTGGAGAAATACTTATCTTTATTAATATAGATTTTTTTATTTGTTTCATCATAGATGATTTTTTCTATTTTGTCTGAATTAGATTCACCTTCATATTTAGAAATAATCTTATTTAACATTTGACTTTCTACTAGGTGGAGGTCAATGAGATTATGTCCAAACTCGCTCATTTTGCTAAAAAGTTTATAATCTTTAGTAAATGGTATTCGTGGGAAATCAATTGTAAGAAAATCAACATATTTTTTACGATAAATATTGCTATAGAGAATTGCATAAATATAGTAGAGGATTTCTTCTGGTGAGATATGTTTTTTATAGGTTTCGTTTAATTTATCGTAGAGTTTTTGGTCAATATTTGGTTTTTTAGCACCATATTCTGCTTTATTTTCAAATACACTCAGGGTTTGGTAGAATGGTTTATTTCTTTTTTTCTTTTGTTCTGAATCTGTATATAAGTAAAGGGGAAAAAGATATGCAATGCCTTTATTACTTAATGTAATTCTGCTTTCAATAATATTTTTACTAATAAAACAATGATTAAAAGATGTCTCAGCTACTTGCCTTGTTGTTATCAGTCCTAAATTATCGCCTTTTAGCATGTGTTGCATTATTTCTGGTCTACCCCAATCAATTACCAATGGAGTATAATAAATTTCTCTTATATCAAAAGGTCTGTAAAGTATTTTTTTATAATAAGCATCCCAATTTTCATCATTCTGTAATTTTTTTCTGGCTTCACTCAATTTCCAACCACGTGTGTCTTTCAATTTAAATGCATCACGAATCATTTCATCATTTAAAGATTTATTCCTAAATTGAATAATCCTATTACGTAAAGATTGTTTATCAAAATCTATTGCAAAATTATCTCTAGCTGTTAATACACCAGTTACATTCTCAGGAAATATTTCATTTACCTTCATCCAATCTAAATAAAAAGCGAGGTCTTTTACATTTCTTGGAATGAAAAAATACCACGGTGTAGTTGGCTCTAATTCTACATAATCTTTTACATTTAAATCATTATTTTTCAGCCAATCATATTTATTTTCTCGTAAGCCCCATAGATCCTTATGATAAACCTTACAAACATTTTTGTTTTCTTGTTTCACAAAAATACCGATAGCAACGCCCTGACGTATATCAAAAACATTCTCATCTTTACTACCATCAGGAGCTTTTTCTTTTTTTAGACTATTGCCATGTAAATCAATTATGTAAATCTCATTGAAAGTATTCATGAGACTTTGACGCATACCTCTAAAAGTAGGATTATTTAAATAGCTATGATTAGTGATCATACCGACAATACCTTTGCCAGCTTTATGAATCTTCCATTGAGCAAAACGTAAAAACTTGACATAATCGTCCTGCAACCACAACTTTTTTTCACCAAGTGGCATATCATCAACTTTATAATAACTCTGTGCTCCATCTTTATCAGTTTTCAATAATTCATCAGTCCATTCAGTCATATTAGCTGAAATACCAGAGTATGGCGGATTTCCAAGTATTACCAATATTGGGTCTTGTTTAACTTGAGCAGCACTATGGCTTTCTTCGCTCAAAGAGCTCAAACCAGGAATAGATATTTGGGCTAAATCTTCCATTTCGAGGGTGTTTGTGAGATATAGTTTGAAACGTTCATCATCAGCAAGTTTATAACCAAGTTCTTCTAAAAGGAAACTCATTTTTATATGGCCGATAGCATATGGTGCCATCATAAGTTCAAAAGCAAAATAATTCTCAAGGATGTGTGTTTTTATAAAATTATTTTTACCTCCGCTACCATATTTATCAGTATATTCTTTAACTGCTAATTTAACAGCCTCTGCTGGAAACGTTAGAGTACCTGCTGCAGGATCTAATAGAGTTACTTCTCTACTAGCAAGGCCATCATTCATAGCAAAATGAGATTTTAGAATATCATTTATAGACCTAACAATATAACTCACAACAGGCTCTGGAGTATAATACACACCACGTTTTTCTCTGATTTTGTGATCATATTCTGTCAAAAAAGTTTCATAAAAATGAACAATAGGATCTTCACCTTTCCCTTGAAAATAAAAATCTTGTAAGATTTTATTAACATCAGTTACATTCAAAACTTCCGAAATATCATCTACGATAGTCTGCAACTGAATGGGAGGATCTTCAAGTGAAATGTAACGAAAAATATCTCGCAATATTCCTATTGTATTTGGTATATATTTGAATGCTAGCTCTCTATTAAACTCGCCATTTGCACGAGTACGTGCTGCAAATAAACCATAGGTAAGTGTTTGTGAATATAGATCAGCAAAAGTATTTGTATCTAATGTTCCTATTAAAAAGTTTTTGAAAGCTTCGTAAAAACCTAAAAGTGATTGCTGACCTTTTTTCTCTTCTTGGGCTATTTCTATGGTTATTACTTCATCTCTTAAAAAACGAGTACGTTTTGCCAATTCTCTTGCTAATTCTTTTGCATTACGCACTTGTGGTAAAGAAAAAGAAAAATAGGTATCAAGCAAATCATAGAATTCATCAACATTTTCTACTGGTGGAGCTACTTTAATTTTTTGTGCAATAACTGGTCTAGCAATAGTAACAGTTTTTAATTTTTCACCATTTCTATAGAGACGAAATTCATAAAAATTAGTTAAAATAACATTAGGGAAAGTTGTAATATATCTTATCAATTGCTCTGAATCTTCAATTCTGTCTAAATTAGTGATGTTAGGATCTTTGGCTTCTATATAACCTGTTATATGATTTTTGCCATCCCATATACGAAAATCTGGATTGCCAGCTTCAGTTTGCTTTGGTAGAATAGTTATTTCCACTTTTTTCAAGTTATTTAGCTCTGCATAAGATTTAATCAGACTTTTTAAATGCTCATAGTAACTCTCTTCTCTGGCATCGCCTCTATTTATTGTTTTTTGGATATTGTCTAAATATTCTTTTATTATTTGTTGATTATCAAAAATTAAATTCATTATTTTTTAAATTTACACAAAAATAAAACAAAATTCGTAAAGAAATTTAAAAAAATTATTTTTAAAACCCATTTTATTTTAATTGATAAAATATTATTTATTTTGTGATTTGTTTAATTGTAAAAAGCCAATGTTAATATTAAAAAGAATAGGATATGTGATACTATTAGTGTGGGGAGTATTGACATTTTTATTCATTCTTTTTAATATGTTGCCCTCTGACCCAGTCAGATTAATAATGGGACAAAGAAGTGATGTAGCTACTGAGGAAACTATTCGCAAAAAATTAGGGTTAGACAAACCATTGTATGTTCAGTATATTAAATATTTAAACGACATCAGTCCATTAGGATTATTTTCTGATAATGAAAAGAATGCATTTTTTTACGAAGATAATTA
>JAPXMM010000148.1:0-5844 GCA_033809015.1 Bacteroidales bacterium | reverse complement strand
TATTTATTGAATAAATTAATTGAGGATGTGGGGAGGATGTTGAATTTAGCGGCGTCAGATCGACGTGCATATTATGAATACATAAAGCTTAGAGCTAAACCAATAGAAACTCTAACATAAATAATTTGTTATCACTCCTCCTTCACTATTTCCCACCACTAATATTTATTTCAATATTTTAAATTTATAACCATAGATTAATGAAGCATTTATACATCATGTGGAAACTATTCTTTTAAACGACATCTTTTAATAGAAGCTAATAAAATTAATAACTTTATTCCAATAAAGTGTTGTTAAAAATTTTAGGTTATAAATATATTAGAAGTATTAACTATTTTTTTGGTTCCAAGATTGAGATTCCCAAATTTAGATTCCCAACTCCGCGTGATAGAGCACCTATATGTTCTAACTGATTTATTTTTTACATTGAGGTTCAAAGTACTTTCACATTATTAATAATAATATTTTATGGTATAATATTTGTTAAATTTTAATAAATCATTAAATTTGCAAAAAAAATGAAATCATTAAAAATTTTTGTCATATTAATTTTTGTGTCTCAGCTATCGATGGCACAGGCTACCAAGGGTCCTATTATAAAATTTGATAAACAATCGTACAATTTTGGTGAGATCACTCAAGGTGCTAAAGCAGAGGTCGATTTCATATTTACTAATACAGGAAACGAGCCTCTTATTTTATCAAATGTACGTAGCAGTTGTGGTTGCACTGTACCTAAATGGACTAATGAACCAGTGAAGCCAGGAGAACAAGGCAAAATCACTGTTAAATATGATTCTAATAGAATTGGCAGTTTTTCTAAACAAATTACCGTGAGCTCAAATGCAAATAATGGCGATGTGATTTTGTTAATCTCTGGCAAGGTAAATCCTAAACCCACTGAAGCTATTCCTTATACTAAAACTGATGCTTCTGGTACTCCTATAGCACAATAATTTTTAAAAATTGTAATTATGAAAAAATTATTTTTTATTTTTTTTATTTTCATTTCTTTTGGAGCTCTATCTGCACAAGAGTCTATGATGTCTTTTGATAAGACCTCTCATGATTTTGGCAAAATCAAAATGACTGAAAAAGTGAGCGTAGATTTTACAATCAAAAATATTGGTAAAGCACCATTATTTTTATCTGAGCCTAGATCTACCTGTGGCTGCACTGTGGCTTCTTATCCTAAAGAACCAATTATGCCTGGGCAGTCTAGTAAAATAACTGTAACTTTCGAACCAGAAAAAGAAGGTCTTTTTACCAAACAAATTACTATTTTTTCTAATGCAGAAAATTCACCAGTAACTTTAGTTATCAAAGGTGAGATAATCAAATAATAATGTTTATTAACAAATTAATTTTCATTAATCTCAAATAATATTTTAGAATTATTAAAAAAAATCATAAATATATGTTAGGTATTTCAAAAAAAGGTCAAATGATGCCCCCTTCCCCGATTAGGAAGTTAGTTCCTTATGCAGATGCAGCTAAAAAACGTGGTATCAAAGTTTATCATTTAAATATAGGTCAGCCAGATATCGAGACTCCCAAAATAGCTTTAGATGCATTAAAAAATATCAATCTAAAGGTTATAGAATATAGTCATTCTGCAGGCATTTTATCATTTAGAGAAAAATTATGTAAATATTATGAAGAAAATAATATACATATTACACCAGATGATATTATTGTAACTACAGGTGGTAGTGAAGCTATTTTATTTACTTTCGGTTCTATTATGGATAATGATGATGAGGTTATTATCCCAGAACCATATTATGCTAATTATAATGGATTTGCTATAAATGCTGGTGTGAAAGTCGTTCCTATAATGTCTCATATAGAAGAAAATTATGCTCTACCTCCTATAGAAGAGTTTGAGAAATACATTACTCCTAAAACCAAAGCTATTCTTATATGTAATCCTAATAATCCCACTGGTTATTTATATAGCCGCGAAGAGATAGAAAAATTAGGTGAATTAGTGAAAAAACATAATTTATTCCTGATAGCTGATGAGGTTTATAGGGAGTTTGTATATGATGGTACAGAGCATTTCTCTGTTATGCATTTAAAAGGAATAGAGCAAAATACAATATTGGTAGATTCTGTTTCTAAGCGTTATAGTGCTTGTGGATTTCGCATTGGTATGCTTGTATCTAAGAATAAAGATGTGATGACTACTGCTATGAAATTTGCTCAGGCTAGATTGAGTCCTCCTACATTTGGACAAATAGCTGCAGAAGCTGCTATAGATGTAGATAAATCATATTTTGAAGCTATCAAAAAAGAATATGTAGCTAGACGTAATGTGGTTATCGAAGGTATCAAAAGTATCCCTGGTGCTTATTGTCCTACGCCTAAGGGGGCTTTCTATGTGATGGCAAAGTTGCCAATAGATGACTCAGACAAATTCTGTCAGTGGCTTTTAGAAAATTTTAATGAAAATAATGAAACTGTGATGCTAGCACCAGCTACTGGGTTCTACTCTGTGCCAGAGAGAGGCTTACAGGAAGTGAGAATTAGCTATGTACTCAATGTAGATGATATGAAACGCAGCATGCAACTTCTCAAAAAAGCTATTGAGGTATATCCAGGCAGGAAATAGATTTTAATAAATTTATAAATTTTCCTTATATTCTATATTATCTTTTAAATTATTTTATTATAATAGTTAAAAAAATAATAACTGTTAGATTATAAAAAACCTAATAAAGCTTTGGCAATTTGAATATGATGGTCAAATAATATATAATGATACACGCAAATAATATTTCTCATTTTCCAATTATGATATTATTAAAAGTATATTTAATGAATAATGAAACTGATATTTTTGATACAATAGATTATTAAAAACTCTGACATAGAATATGATATCATTTTATAATAGAAATAGTTCCATTATATTCTTTTATTTTTCCCTTCCCATAATTTAGTTTAAAGATATAATAATAAGTACCATCACTCATATTACTAGCATCCCAATCGCCTTGATAATTATTGTTTTCATAAATCAATTTTCCCCAGCGATTGTAAATTTTAATTTCACTATTTGGATAAAATTCTACATTAGTAATATAAAATAAATCATTTATGCCATCTCCATTAGGTGTAATAATATTAGGAATTTCGATTTCACAATTTTCGACTATTACATTAGTAGAACCATAAACAGTGTCGCAGCCAATAACTTTAACACTTATTTCATAAATACCTGCCTCTGGAGTGCTAATAACATAAATTGGTTCATTACTTCCATTAGACCATATAAATTCATAAAGATTATTGTTAGGTTGAGAAGCTGAAAGTGTATAAGATTCATGGCTACATATAGTAATCATATCTGGTAGAGAAACTATGGCATCAGGAATAATTCTTACATTTATAGTATCTGCATCACCACAAATATGATATATAGAATCTATGGCGCTCACCCAATAAGTACCAGAATTAGGGATTTGTAAAATTGGATTTTTGCTCCCTGTAGACCAGAGATAGGATATATTAGGATATGGTTGAGTAGCATCTAAAATCATCATTTCTTTTGAGCAGGTATCTTGACCTAAATCTATATTAACATTTGGTACAAAGACAACCGTAATAGTATCACTGTCGAAGCAAGAAACATCATCATAAGAATTAGTAACTGTAACAGAATAAACTCCAGACATTTCTAATAGCAAATCAGCATTAGTATAACCAGTGCTCCAATGATATTCATCGTACCCCTGTCCAGGAGATAAAGTGATTATTTCACCTTCGCAAGCAGCGGTGTCAGGACCCAGATCAATCTCTGGCTGGGGTATTACTGTAATAGTTATAGAATCTGTGTCGCTATTGCCATGAATTGTATCACTAACAATGCCATAATATGTTGTTGTTTGAGTAGGATAAACAGTGTGTGGACCGAACCCATCTTGACCAGCTACTTGCCCATAGCTAGTGCTATCTGGGCAAACAATATTTACCATATCTAAACCCCAGTGATCGAAATCCAAATTTGAATAAACATGTTGTCTAAATCTGAACATAGTATTAGGTGAAGCTGCTCCAGGAGGTACTGGAAAATTATATTGAGCCCAAGTAGTGAAAGGAGTAGATTGTCCATTACCTACTGTTACAAATCCAGTAGTATTAGGATATGAAGGGCAAATAACTCCATCAGGTCTGAAATATGCAATATCTGTCCATGTTGTCCCACCATCTATAGAATATTGTAATGATATCCCTTCACCAGCTAAATCAGGACCTTCACAAGTAGTACCACCACCACCATGTTGTACTTCAAATCTTAGCCAGAATGTAATTTCACAATCACTACTTACTGAAAATGGCACTGTTGTTAAAGTTCTAGGAATAGGTACATTATTACCCATCCACATATAAATAGCATCAGGCCCAGGACCACACGGATTTGTAAAATCTACACCTGTAGTAGCTACCCAGCCTGCTCCTGGTGTACCTGTGTTAAAATCATTACTCATCAAATATCCACAACCACCATCACCCCAAATTGTTACACTGTCACCCTCACATATTACAGTTTGATTAGCATATACTTGCATATTACATTGCCCATAAATTTCCGATATATTAGTAAATGCAATGATTAAAAAAAGTATCAAATAATTTAAAATTTTTTTTGATTTCATATTTTTTATTTAAAAAATTGACATAACTATTTAGTTTTAATGTATTATAAATATAGTACCAGTTAGTTCATTATAATTATTATCAGCATCTTTATACATAAGTTTATAAGTATAGACTCCCTGTGGTAGATAATCGCCATTGTATTTGCCATCCCATCTAAATCCAGGATCTAATGTATGATATAGTATTTGTCCCCATTTATTATATATACTAAAAGAAAAATTATCAATATCTATATTTTCTGCAAATATATGGAAATAATCATTGATTTCATCAACATTATAAGGGCTAAATGCATTAGGTACGAAAATTTGAGTGATGACGCTACAATCTTCTATATATACTGTAGTTTTACCATTTACAGTGTCACAACCTATTACTTGGACCTCGAAATCATAAGCACCAGGAGGATAATAATCTATATATAATATTGGTTTATTTAGTCCATTAGACCAATGATATTGATACCAATTATTATGAGGTTGTGAAACTGATAAAGTAAGGCTCTCATTGTGACATATAGTTGTATCTATTGGTAAATTTATCGAAGCAGTAGGTATTAATTTTACATAGATAGTATCAGCATCTCCACAAATATTGTAATCATCATAAGTAACGCTAACCCAATAATTGCCATAATTATTTGCCATAATAGAAGGTGTAGTCATGCCATTAGACCATAAATATGTAAAACCGCTATCAGGTTGAGTAGCATCTAATAAGATGGGTTGAGTGACGCATAAATCATCACCTAAGTCTACATGAGCGTTAGGTACAAAAAATACATTAATGCTATCGCTTGCACTACAAGTGATGTTACTCATTATATTGGAAACAGTAACGTAATAGGTGCCATTATCAGTTACATTAATTGTAGAAGTAGTTTCTTCAGTGCTCCAATAATAACTGTGGAAATTATCGCCAGGAGATAGAGAAACAGAGATACCTTCACACGTATCTATATCTAATCCAAGTTCTGGTTCTGGATTGGGTATTACATTGATAGTAATGGAATCGATGGCATGGTAATCATGAACAGTGTCATATATCCCCACTGAATAAGTGGTAGTTTGTGTAGGATTGACAATAATAGGCCCTTCTGTAGTATCGCCAGTGCCCCATTCTATATAAGGGAAAGTAGGACATAAAATATTTACCATATCTAAACCCCAGTGATCA
>JAPXMM010000147.1:0-5880 GCA_033809015.1 Bacteroidales bacterium | reverse complement strand
AGCAGAGATTTCCTGATGAGGACTCATGTATGGAATATTTATCAAAGTTAAAATGGGAGAAAGGATATAAATGTATCAAATGTGGAAATACAAAATATTGCAGAGGTAAGAGTAAATATGATAGACAATGTACGAGGTGCAGAAATATAGAATTACCAACAAGTGGTACATTATTTCACAAGATAAAATTTTCGATACAAAAGGCATTTTATATAGTGTATTATGTAAGTACGAGTAAAAAAGGTATATCAACGACAGAATTAAGTAGGAAATTAGGTTTGAGACAAAAGACGTGTTGGTTATTTAAGCAAAAAGTAATGGTAGGGATGCGAAGTAGTGGAAATAGCTTAATGGAAGGGAATGTAGAAGTAGATGAGACATTTATAGGAGGAGAAGAAGAAGGAGTAGTAGGAAGGAAAAAAAGCAAGAAGAGAATTGTAGTATTTGCTATAGAAAGAAAAGGTAAGGGTATTAGCAGGATATATGGTAAGATAATAGAAGATAGTAGTTCAAAGGAATTAGGAAACTTTATGAAACAAATAATAGATAAAGAAGCGAATATAAAAGTAGATAAATGGCATGGGTACACACCATTAAAGAAAGAATTTAAGAATTTAGAACTAGTAAATTCAGGTAAAAAAGGAGAGAATTTTTCAGACATGCATAGAGTGATAATAGAATTTAAAGGTTGGTTGAGAGGAATACATCACTTTTAAGAATGGTTCAAAACCTTGTCCTTATAAAATAATTATTACTTAAACGCCTATTTCAATAATAAATTATTTACATATTTAGCGAATATTAATATTACAATAAAAAAGGCATCCTTATCGGACGCCTTTTTTATTATTAAAATAAATTACAATTTATTCATAAGCAACAATTACATCAAAAGTTCCAGTGTATGCTCCTGGAGCCTGACTAGCTCCAACATTTAAGGTTGCGCCAACATTTAATGTTGCTGAACCACTGGCATCTAGAGATGATGGACTTGCTGGATCACTAATAAAGGTTTTTACAGCCATTGAATTAACACCACTGGTGATAGTTACATCATTATCACCTGGCAAAGTGATATTAAATGCATAAGTTGGCTCACCAGTAACTGTAAAAATAGCCTGCCCACCCGGAAATGCAGCAATTAAAATTACATTACCATTTGTTGCTGAACGAACACCAGTAGGAGACATTATAACCTCATCAGCTGCTGAAGCTGCTGCTATGCTACCAAAATTCAGATCTTGTGTTTTTGATATTTGAATTGG
Organism: Bacteroidales bacterium; assembly: GCA_033809015.1. GTDB lineage: Bacteria > Bacteroidota > Bacteroidia > Bacteroidales > DTU049 > DTU049. The sequence continues at coordinate 4,615 of JAPXMM010000147.1, read as the reverse complement.
AGTTACAATATCTGCTTTTGCAGTTGCCGTAGCACTCGCAGATGGTGTTTGTGCTTTTAATACTTGAGGTGTAATAAAAATTACTAACACACTCATACAAAAAATTAATTTTTTCATAGTCTTATTTTTTTTGGATTAGTAATTAACGTTTCCAATATTTATACCAAATAAAAATAATTCCCATATATGTTTCATTAAGCTAGTAAATCCTAATAATAGAATAGATAGTTAATTTTCTAAACAAAGATATTTGTAATTATAAATTCTAAATATTAGAATTTATATTCTTATTTATAGAATTCACAAAATAATATTAAATATTCATATGATATTTTAGATAAATTGTCAAATTGAATAATTAAAAAGATAAAAATAATATTCTTATTTTGAGAATATTATTTTATATTTCAATTTTTTAATATAATAGTATTTAAATATCAAAGCAATATAAAAGATATTAATTAATCTTTTTTTAATATAAAATATAAATTGTCAATAAAATATAAATTAATATCATCAACATAATCTCCCTCAAAAGATTCATTAATCTGAAAATCAATACAAAAATTTGAAATATTATAACCTAAATTATTCATTTGAGTAGAATCCAAGCAAACCATATATTTACCAGGTCTTAATCCAAAATAATTGAAATATCCATTTTGATCTGTTAAGGTTTTATAAATAATATTATTATTACTGTTTTTAATATAAATAATGATTTTAGGATAGCCCACTTGTTTTTCTGTTTCAGCATCAATTAATATTGCTCTTCCTTGAATTTCACCCATTGGTTTAACAGGAATAAATATTTTTTTTACTTGATTAGGCTCAGGGTAAATAGCAATATTTTTATGATTCAAAGTCCATGAAATATATTGAAAATTTTTGTCAGATATAGAAATAATTTTCTTAATGTATGGTTCCAAAATTAAAAATCTATGAATACTATCATTATGGGGCATTACATCAATACCACCACTAATTGTAACGACAGAATTTTTAATTAAAGGTTCATTATCATCTTTTAAATTATTATGATTTATATCTAAGAATAGCATTACATCTACAAAACTTTTACCAACATTTAAATTTTTATTAGCATAAACTGGAAATTTAGAATTACTAAATATTAAACTGCCAGAAATGTATTGATTAAAATTATAATTTTTATTCTCCTTATTAAAAGTAAAAATTGTTTTTAAATAATTAAGATCAAAATAAGTGTTTAACATTATATAATTAGATTTATTATAAAAATAATAATTATAAGAAATGCTAGCAGAGAAAAATTGATTAAAAGTTTTTTGAATCATCATTTGAGAATAATTAAATTCATATGTTGACATATCTAAAGAAGTATTAATATTTATTAACCAACGTTTAGGTAAATATAAATAAAGATTAACTCCACTAATATATGAATCAAGCCCCGAGAGAGAAATTTGTGAAAATAAACCTAAATTAAAATATCTAGTAAAAAATGATAAATTAGCATAATAATAATGAATGTTTTGCTTTTCTAAATTATAAAAATTAGTATAACGATATTGACTTAAAAAATTAATATTTAATTTTTTAATTTTAAATGGTATGTTTAGTCCAATGCTAGTACTTAATTTATTATTAGTTAAAATAGCGTCCTGCTTTTTTTCATAATATCTCAACTCACTATTAATAGATAAGCCGTTTTTTAATCTATATAATAAATAACCTTCATGAAATGAATTTGCAACATAAGAATAGCTTAAAAATAAATTATTAAATGGAGTAAATGATAATTTAGCAAAAGGCATATGACGGCTAATAATATTTTTTTCTAACGACTCATATCCTGCACTCAAAGTGATTTTTTTGGTTATACCATATGAAAATATAGAATGAACAAATTTATATGCGAATGTATCGTAAGATACGCCAGAATATATTTGGTATTCAAGTTTATTTTTGGGTGCTAAACTAAATGGAATTAAAATATTAAGAGTTTCGATTTTCTCTTCACCTGTTGGACCATAATGTTTTAGGACCACTGAATAATTACCATAATTAAGAGGAATCTCAAAAATATATTGGCCTTTTTCATCAGCAGTAGTAATGCCCCAATAAACATCATTAATATATAATTCTACTTTCCAGTTTGGGTTTGTTGTTCGTTTTATTGTGTATGGTACATATTCCATATTTTTATTTTTAGGTATATTTGACAATTGTATACCTAATAAACCAGAATGTATATCTGAATAAAGTGGAACATTTATTAAACCAACATTTACTTGTGTTAAATATGGTGATCTAATATTAGCCCACCACCAATTAAATCCTTGTTGCTTCCAATCTATATCAGTAAAATTAACAATATTATTATGTATTTTTAATTCACCACCCAATAATTCTAATCCTAAATCTGTTCTGATATTATACATGAATTTATTATCATTTCCTTCAAAAAAAGAAAGATTATAATCTAAAATTGATCCTCCTATCCATCTAAATTTATCATATATAGTTGTATCACAAAAAATTTCATTTGATCTTTGATTTATATTATGTAGCTTTTCTAGTTTATATAATTTTATTATGGGTAATTCTATTTCTGAACGTAGATTTACACGCAAAGTGCTAAAATTAAAATCACACCGTAAATTAAATATTTTTTGATAAAAAGCTAAAGAAAAATAAATATCATTAGTAGTTTTAATAAAATCACTATCATCAATGTAGAACTCTTGATCTTTATAAATAATTTTTTTATCATTAATATTTATTTTGTATAAATTATTCTCATTACAAAAAAAACCTTCGATAGTATCTAATTTATTAGAATGTTTTAAATTAATATTCAGTAAATCAAACATTTCAATAATAGGTAAATAAAGTTGATTATTGTTATAGTCATATAGTGCATTTATATTAAAATTTAATGTATTTTCAATTATTAATAATGTGGGAACTTCATCATAAGTATCAAAATAATCAATTTGTTGGGCATTAGCATGAGAATATACTATTAAAAATAATAACAATATACATTTAATACTACGATTTTTTAATTTTAAAAAAAACATAAAAATACTTATTTTACTACAATAGTTAAATTTATATTACCAACATATTCACCTGATAAGGTCTCAGCTGATGATATAACATTGATATATCCACCTAAATAAACTAAAAAACCATCTTCTGCATTTTCTGGAGTTACAAATAAATTACCTGTGTTTAAATCATCTAAATATACAATAATTTCATTACCAAATTGATTTTTTAAAACGCATTTTTTATCAAATATTATTTGAACTAGAGTATTAGAAGGGGCTCTTACCTCAAATATAGCTGGTGTAATATTGCTATCATCATATAGCAATATTACATTACCAGTAGCATACCTGTCTCCAGAATAAGAAATGCGAATAGTTCCACCACCATTTGTCGCAACAAAAGAACCAAATTGTAAAGATGATAATTGAATAATAGATGGCTGAATGTAAGGCAATATATCCAAAACACCTGTAGATATTATTGGTTTTATATTCTGATTATGCAGCATAGTATCATAACTTAAATTATTTTGAGATAAATTATTTACTTGTTTAGATATATGACTAGTATTACAGTTATCTTTATTAGTAATATTTTGAATGTTTTTTATTTCTTGAGAATTGATTTTATTCACACTAAATAAAAAAATAATAAAAGAAAATAATAAAATATAAAAATTCCTCATATTTCTATCTTAAATCATAATAATAATCAAAATATATCACTTTATTATTAAAATTTTTATCGGATGAAGAATAAATAATTTCTAATTTACCATTGTGAAAATCAATATTTTCATCAGATTTTAATTTAATAATCATTTCCCTGTATTGTAAGGGAGGATAAATGGCAATACCTTTTATGCTATATATTTTTTGTGATTTACCATCATCTTTAGTGTAATAAATATCTATATCACCATAAGAAGATTTATTTCCTTCTCTATACATTTTAAAAGACAAGGTAGGATGATCATTTATAACTAAATTAATATCGCTAATAGACACTTTAACATTTAAATCTCCAACTCTTATAATGACTGGGATAGACAATCCATATATAGGAGTAAGTTTTATCGTAATAGCATCATCATTTTCCCCATTTTCATTGACTAGAAAAGATTCAGTAGGAATGGATCTAAAATAAAGATGAGATCTATACTCACCTATTGGTATATTAGAATGCACATTGGCTTGTATCCTAACTACTTGAGCTGTATTGGGGGCTAATACAATAGACCGAGGGAAAAAACGTAAGTATTTACTTGCAAAATAATGAATATAAGTAGTATCTGCCGGGTCAATAAGAACGAAAGAGCCATCTTCATTCATTTTATATTCAATAAAACTAATTATATATTTTGCAGTGTCTTTACCGTTATTTACTAGTGTAACCTCTTGAATATTATTATTTCCCTCAAATACTACTCTTCGAGGGAAAATCATAACATCACTTTGGGAATATAAATTAATATTTATTAAGAATAAAATAAAATTAAAAAGAAATGTTTTAATATAAAATTTACTTGTTATCATTTTTCTTCTCCTCCATTTCTGTTTGATAATAATCTATATAT
>JAPXMM010000146.1:0-5920 GCA_033809015.1 Bacteroidales bacterium | reverse complement strand
AATACTCAACCTGCTCTGCAGCAAAATCAACAAAATATACAATCTCAACCTAGTCAACAAAAACCATCTAATCAACCTATTAATAATACTCAACCTATTCAAAGACAACAAAATACTCAACCTGCTCTGCAGCAAAATCAACAAAATATACAATCTCAACCTAGTCAACAAAAACCATCTAATCAACCTATTAATAATACTCAACCTATTCAAAGACAACAAAATACTCAACCTGCTCAACAAATAAGACAAACACATACTACACAACAATATCAAAGACAATCTGCTCCAAATAATCAATATCAAAGGCCTCCACAGCAATCAAATTCACAAAATAACCAATCTACAGGTCGTAGCTATACTAGACCATCTACTAATCAATCTACACCTGTGCAATCAAATAGCTACTCTAATCCACCTTCACGCAGTTATAGTTCACCGAGCAGCAGTCCGAGTAGATCATCTTCTGGCAGTTCATCTCAATCTAAATCCTCGAGCTCATCATCTAGTAGCTCTCCACGTAGTTCTGGTGGTAGTTCATCGAGTGGTGGAAGAAGATAAAATTTTTTAATAAAAAAGTTTAATTAATATGAAAAAGTTAATTTTTAGTTTAGTAATAGTATTATTAACTGGAATTGCATCAATAGCACAAAATTTAGATGATGCAGTGAGGTATTCTTATTTAATTCCTTATGGAGATAGCAGATTTAATGCTGTAACTGGTGCATTCTCTGGAATAGGAGCCAATGTTAGTAGTGTAAGTCTAAATCCAGCTGGATTAGGTGTATATAAAAAATCTGAAATATCTGGTACATTTTCTATATCAAATTTTGTATCCAACACTAATTATTTAGACAATTCTAATAATGATATAAAAACTGTAGTTTCACTTCCAAGTATGGGTATAATGATAGCTACTAAACTGAATGAAAATTCAAGTTGGAAGAACCTAAATTTTGGATTTAGTTATTCAAAACTAGCAGATTTCAATAATAGAATTATGATATCTGGTGATAATCCATATAGTAGTATAGTGGATGTATATTCTGTATATGCTAATGGCAATACCCCAAATCAACTAAATAATTTTGACACAAGGCTTGCTTTTAACACATGGCTATTAGATACTTTACCTGGTAATCCTACAGTATATTCTGGCATAGTATCTCAAGGTGTCAGACAAGAATATATCGAAATAAATAGTGGTAGCATGTACGAAATAAACCTTTCTGTAGCAGGAAACTATGAAGATAAACTATACATAGGTGGATCATTAAATTTCGATATTTTATCTTATGAAAAAGAAACATCATATAAAGAAATAGACGAAAAAGATACGATACCAGATTTCAAATCTTTAGAATCTTTTAATTACTTAAAAACGACTGGAGAAGGTATTAATTTTAAAATTGGATTAATGTATAAACCAGTGCAATGGTTTAAATTTTCTGCAGCATTTCATAGCCCTACATATTTTAATTTAGATGATTCATATTATTCATCTATGAAAACCAATGTATATGGACAAATATATTCTGATAAAAGCCCAGATGGTATTTTTAATTATAAATACTACAATCCTATGAGAGCTATATTTGGATTAGGATTTACAATAGGTGAGTATGGATTTATAGACGCAGAATATGAATGGACAGATTACAGTCAAAATCATTTTAGTACAAAACATGCTAATACTACTTATTTTGATTTAAATAATACTATAAATAATGAATTAACATATGGTCATAATGTAAGAGTAGGAACTGAATGGGTATCGAAACCAATAGCTATTAGAGCTGGTTATGCATATTATTCATCACCATACAAAAATATCAAAAATTTTGATACTCATGTGATAGGATTAGGTTTTGGATTTAGGGAAAATAAATTAATTTTTGATGTAGGTATAAATTATTATTTGCATAATGATCAAAGATATCTATACGACCCAGCAGTAATGGCAATGCTTAGCAAACCAGAGCCAAAGGCTACTGTATCATTAACTAACATTTTAGTTTCTTTCACTATAGGAGTGAAATTATAAGAAAAAATGTGAATATATAAAAAGGGACTTATTTGATAAGTCCCTTTTTGTTTTAATATGTTTATCAATGAGCTATTGATATTAATTTTCTAAAAATCACCTCTGAATTATCTACAATTTGTAAAATATAAGAACCGTTATATATTAAAGAAGTATTAATAGTGTGTACGGCATTATTTGTTTTCAAATTTTCTAAGTAAATAATTTGTCCAGTAATATCATAAATTGATAAAATAGGGTTTGTAAGTTTGCTGTTTTGAATATCAATGAATAATTCTGACTGAGCAGGTATAGGATAAATAGCAATAGTTTTGGCCATCAAATTATTGATAGAAGTAGGACAAGCCATAGATTGGATGCCATAACTCTCAAGTTTAGAATTACAAATAGCAGTAGAGAATGGCCACAAATCTTGCACTACAATATTTCTATTCGGAGCAATTAAAATATAAGTAGGATAAGCAGTAATGCCATAATTATTACATATAGTAGTTCCTCCTTTATCACCACTAATCGTAGGATAATCTATGCCATACTGACTATCAAAGCTTATAACCTCAGCATCAGAATCACCATTATCTATACCTAGAAAGATAACATCGCCTTGATTGCAACCGAAATAAATACAAGAGGCATTCCCTTGTGGAGCCATTGATTGGCATGTACCACATGTAGTAAAGAAAAAATCAATAAAAACATATTTACCAGCATCTAAATAGCTGAAAAGATTATGTTGAGTGCCATGAACATCTGTAGCAGTGAAATCTACAGCTGTAGTTAAGGGTGTTTGAGCATTTAAATAAAATGTCAAAAAAACAATAATAATAAAAGAATAAATTTTTTTCATAAAATTTGGTTTAAAAATTTAGTAAAATTAGATTATTTTTTTTAAATAAAATGATAAATTTGCAATAAATAAAAAAATGCAAAGAAAAAAAAGATACTGTTATGATTATCCCAGACCAGCTGTAGCCACAGACATTATCATCATACATAAAAACAAAGTATTATTAGTTAAAAGGAAGAATGAACCATATAAAGGGATGTGGTCTATCCCCGGTGGATTTAATGAAGAAAATGAGAGATTAGAAGATACTGCACATAGAGAGCTACTCGAGGAGACATCATTAGATATCAATTTTTTAAAACAATTCAAGGCATATAGTGATCCCCAAAGAGACCCACGTACCAGGGTCATAAGCATAGTATTTTATGCAATTTTACCAGAAGAATATGAAATAAACAAAGCACATGCTGGGGATGATGCAGCTGATCTAGAATGGTTTAACCTTTCAGAGCTACCATTATTAGCATTTGATCACAAAATCGTATTAGATGAATTTATTAAATTTGCAAATTTATAATTAATTATGCCAAACAAATATAATGGACAGCCATTCTGGGCGAATATATTTAAAAAATGGTATGTATGGTTGCCAAGCCTGATAGTAATAACATTAATATTTATATTATTACCGAGAGTTTTAATATATCTATTGAGCTCATTTGTAATATCTCTAATACTCTCACCGATAAAAAATTTATTTTTAAAAATAAAAATAAAAAAATTTCATTTAAGTCCCTCTATAGCCACCTTACTATCAATGGTAATTTTTTTCGGACTAATAATAGTATTTTTTGCTTATGTATTGCCACCTATTATAACAAAGTTAAGTTCACTTTTGACAATAGACTATGATAATTTATTACTACAATTACAATCAAGCCTTAAACCATTAGAAGACACATTAAAATATTACAAAATAGCTAATGAAGATTTCAGTTTCACTCAAATAATACAAAAATACATTACACAATTCCAAAGTAGTATTAATATAGAAGAAACTTTCACAAGTATCATAAATTCTTTTGGAGATATAGTAATAGGAGTAATTACAGTGATTTTCTTTTCATTTTTTATAGTAAAAGATCAAAATGTATTTCCATCGTTAGTAAAATCATTATTTGCAGAGCGTTATCATGCTATCATAGATAATATCATTAATGATACTCGAGTATTACTATCTAGATATTTTTTAGGAATCTTAATTGATCAAATCATAGTTTTCGTATTGATATTCTTAGTTTTCACATTAATAGGTTATGATTATGCAATATTAATAGCATTTTTTGCTGGTTTATTCAACATCATACCCTATTTCGGTCCATTAATAGCACTTATAATAGCAATATTATTAGGAATAGTATCTACATTAACAGCTGGAGCAGATACACAGCTAATCTGGACAATATTAATAACTATTGCTGGCTTTGAATCAGTAAAAGCTTTAGACAATTTCATTTTACAACCTAATATCTATGCTAGAAGTGTAAAAAGTACTCCATTTGAAGTATTTTTAATATTAATTATTGGCGAAGAATTATTCGGTATAGTAGGTATGATATTAAGTGTGCCAGTTTATACATTGCTCAGAATAATAGCAGTCCAGATGCTACAAGGAGTCCCATTAATGCAAAAAATAACTTCAGAGTTAGAAAAAACTATTGAAAAAAATAATGACGATAAATTAGATAAATAACATAAATTGATTACATATCCAATCATCGCTAAAATGTTTGCTAGCATTAAACTTGTAATTATTAAATACGTAAATATATTATTATTTGCTTATTCATATTTATTTTCAAAAATATTTCAAAAAATAAAAGTTTATAATCTACCAATAGCTATTCACGTAGAGACAAGTAGTAAATGCAATCTATCATGCTTATTTTGCGACCGAGGACAAGGAAATATTGATAGAACAGCAGCAATAATGACATTTACAGATTTTCAGAAAATCATCACTAAACTACCAAAATCGATTTATTGGATAACATTATACTTCCAAGGTGAGCCATTATTAGATAAAACAATAATAGAAAAAATAAAATATCTGCGCGCAAATAATTACTACGTTGAAATATCGACTAATGCCCAGAATATTGATAAAGAAATGGCTTCAGCATTGGTGGAAAGTGGATTAAATAGAATCATCATTTCAATGGATGGAATATCTCAAAAGACTTATGAAAAATACCGAATTAATGGTAAAATTAATAATGTCTTCGAAGCAATAAACAATTTACTAGAATCTAAAAAGAAATCAAATAAAAAAAATCCAAAAATAATTATACAATGCATTGTTTTCAAACATAATGAGTCAGAAATAAACCAATTTAAAAAAATGATGAAAAAATTAAAATTAAAAACAAGAATTAAAAGTGCACAATTAGAAAGTAAGTCGATAGATTACTTGCCTACTAATGATAGATATAGCAGATATAACATTATCAATAATAGATTGCAACGCAAAAAAAGACTTCCGAGGCCTTGCTATAGATTATGGAAAGAAATAATTTTATTACAAAATGGACAAATAGCAATATGCTGCCATGACAAAAATGGCGAATTAATAAACGAAACATGGCATAATAAAACAATAAAAGAAATATGGAGCTCACAAGAATTAAATGTAATTAGACAAAGAACATTAATTAGTAATGATTTAGAAATATGCAAAAATTGTGATATTTAACTTAAAATAAAAAGAATATACTACAATCAACTATCTTCAAATAATAGGTAAAAACATTTATCTCAAACGAGAAAAGAATTGAAAAGAACTTTAAATTAAAGAGGGTAAGGGAGGTGAAGTAGCAAATTTTTGTTATACTTAAAAGTATGTTAATCATATCTTTGACTAACTATCTCTTTATACTTGTCCCACGCCCATCTGTCGTGTGATGACAAGTTCAGTAGCCTGCCAATGTCTTGATCTATCAACTCTTTTAAGTACTTATTCATTATCACAAACCACATCAAGTAGCTCTGTAAGTACTTCGTAGCTACTCCGTGAAATCTACTCATCCACA
>JAPXMM010000145.1:0-5977 GCA_033809015.1 Bacteroidales bacterium | reverse complement strand
AAATATTTGTTAAATAAATTAGTAGAAGATGTAGGCAGGATGCTAAATTTAGCTTCATCAGATCGGCAAGCATGGTATGTATATATGGAGCTGAGATTAAATCCAATACTAATTTTAAAAGATTAATTTTTTACCTTACCCCCCTCTCACCTATCCTCTCCCTCTTAAAAACCTGGTAACTGCATTATTATCGGCGGTATTTGCAACAAAGCACCTATTATAAATAAAAATACTATGAATTTCCAAATATATTTAACCCATACATTATATTGTATCCTCGCCATTCCCAAAACTCCCATTAATACTCCACTGACAGGGGTTATCATATTTGTAAAACCATCTCCTAGCTGGTAAGCTAATACTCCTAATTGTTTAGAAATACTTAGTATATCACATAAGGGTGCTATTATAGGAATCGTGAGAGCTGCTTTTGCTGAGCCTGATGGTAAAATAAAATTAAATAATGTTTCAAATATGTACATTCCTTGCACTGCTAGAAATTTGGAATTTTCTGGTATCGCATTCGCAGTTGCGTAAAGTATAGTATCTAATATTTTACCATCTTGCAATATGACTATTATTGCTGAAGCTAATCCAACTATTAATGCTGCTGAAGCTATATCTTTGGCTCCTTCTATCATTGTCTTGGCTATATCATTTGCTTTCATCTTTATGCTCATTCCAGTGAATACACCTAATACTAGAAACAATGTAGCTATTTCCTTTATATACCAATGCCATATCAATACACCTAATATCATTGCTATTATTGTGAAAGCAAGTAAATATAAAGCATAAATCTCTTTTTTATATTTTATTAGTGTATATATTCCTAGGATTATATTGAATATAATTAAACAGATTAATATTATTGCTTGCGTATTCAATGAATTAATAGTGATAATTTGTATTAATTCGTAAATCATAAATAAATTAGTGAGTATCCAGGTGAGCCATCCTCTCCAATCTGCTCGTTCACTTATAATTTCATCATCTTTCACAGTTATATTTCTCCAATATTCATCTGAATCATAAACTATAGATAGCTTAGGGTTTTTATATACTTTTTTAGCATATCTAAGCACAAAAATTATCCCTATTATAGTAAATAAGAACCATAAAAATATTCTGTATTCTATTCCAGAAAACATTGGAATACCTGCTATACTTTGGGCTATACCCACTGTAAAAGGATTTGTTACTCCTCCGATGAATCCTATCGTAGCTCCTACGAAAACTACACTTACTGCTACTATACTATCATATCCTAATGCTATAAAGACTGGTACAAAAAGCACAATAAAAGCTATTGTTTCTTCACTCATCCCAAATGATGCTCCAAAAATGCTAAATACAATCATAAAGATTATTATAATCAAGTGATTACCTTCTCCGATTAATGGTATTTTCTTTTGTCTCCATCTTTGAGTGATTTTTAGTAATTTATTTATGGCTACATCTAAAATTTTCCCTTTATTTATAAGAAAAAAACTAGCACCTACTATGAAAATAAATGCTATAATCTCGATTTTGTCTACAATTCCATCAAAAATAGATGAAAACAATTGCCAAGTTTGTGGATGTTGCTCGATATGATGATAGCTTGCAGCATCTATTATTGTCTTTTGTCCTTCATCAGTTAATATTGTTGTTTGATTAAATTCTCCTGCAGGTATTATCCAAGTTAATATTGTAACTATTATTATAAGAAAAAAAACTATTACATAACTATGAGGGAATTGTCTTTTCTGCATTTTTTTAGCAAAGATAATAAAGTTAATAAAAATTTAGATTTGTAGTTCTAAAAAAGTTATTTGCTTGCTCTAAAGAATCAATTGTGCCTATATCAAACCAGTATGAATCCGTATCATCATAGTAGCTAACATTATATTTTTCTGACCAATTCAAAAATAAGTTCATAATACCAAAAGCTCCAGTATAAGGTATATCTTGCAGTAAATCATATGAAATCAGGCTTATACCCGAAAAGCTGAATTCTGTGGTAGGCATAACAATATTTTTTATTGTTTTTTGCATATTGCTACTGTGATTCACCCAACCTACTAATTTATTTGCACTATCAAATATCAATTTCCGGTCATTTGTTCTATTTTGCACTACTAATAAAGCATCGATATTTTTACTATTTTTATATTTTAATAATTCTGAGAAATTTGTATCACTCAATATATCTACATTGTGTATCAATATTGGTTCATCTTTTATGAATAAATCTTTTGCTTTTAGCAATGCTCCACCAGTATCTAGAAGCATTTCACTCTCATCAGAAATTACAAATTCCATATAAGGATATGATAATTTTTTTATATAATCAACAATTTTATCTGATAAATAATGAACATTTACGATTACTCTTTTTATACCATATTTATATAATTTATCTAAATTTAACTTTAATATCGGTTCATTATTTACCTCAATTAGAGCCTTGGGAATATTATTGGTTAATGGTCTAAGTCTAGTTCCTAATCCAGCACTTAATAATAAGGCATTCATTATTTTTTAGCAAATGTAAATATTTTAAATAAATTTATAAATGTTAATATATAGAATTATTAGAATAAACTTTTTATCTCAATGATAGAAAATTTATCTTTTGCAACAAATTACCACTTAAATTTATTACAAATTTTGCTTATAATAGCTGGTAGATGTTTATAAAGTCTACTATAAAAAGATTTATTTGAGAAAATTGAAATAGGCGTTTAGATAATAATTTTTGCTAAAAAATTTTTAATAAAAATAATTTCAAAATTAATTCTTGGTTCAAATCATTTCAATATGGATAGTTTTCTTTTTTTTAAATGTTTAAAATAATATATGATATATGAATTTAAATAAATTATAATTTATATTTTTGTATTTGAAGGTTATAAAAAAATCAATAAAAATTAAATTTTAAATAAAATTTCCATTAAATACTCATTAATACAGATTTAAATTATTTAAAAATTGTTAATTAAATATCATAGTTTAATTTAAACAATTAATTAATAATTATTTAAAATACTAAATAACAGATAGATATAAAATTATATTCTTAAAAAATATAATTACTATTTATACATTGACAATAATATTGAGTTATTAATTAAACGCCTAATTCAATGAGAAAATTAATAAATAATTTAAAAATTATAAACATTATTAATATTTTTAAACTATTTGTAATCATTTTCTTAATTTTGCTAATATTAAAATCTGAAAAATATGATATTAAAAAATATAATTAATGAAATCGAATCTGTTTATCCTCTGTATATTCAAGAACCTTATGATAATTCTGGATTAATTATAGGAAATAGGAATGCTGACATCACTGGTATACTAATAGCTCTAGATTTAGATTTAGAGGTAATAAATGAAGCTATCTCACAAAACTGTAACCTAGTAATAACTCATCATCCTTTTATATTTCATAATATCAAAAAATTAGTAGCTGGTAACGATGTCTATGATCTATTGCAATTAATTATAAAAAATAATTTAAACATATATGCTTGTCATACGCCGATGGATAAATCATCGTATGGACTTAACGTAGCTTTAGCAGAAAAAATGAATTTGCAAAATATAAAAATTTTAAAACCAGAGACTAATCTATTATGTAAATTAGTTACTTTTTGTCCACATGATTATGCTGATAAAGTTAGAGAAGCACTATTCAACGCAGGTGCTGGAGTGATAGGCAATTATGATAGCTGTAGCTATAACATTCAAGGGACAGGCACATTCAGAGCAGGTGAAAATACAAATCCATTTGTTGGTGAAAAAAATAAATTACATTATGAACCAGAAACAAGAATAGAAACTATATTTTCCAAATGGCTTACAAATGACATCATTTCAGCATTAATAAGTAATCATCCATATGAAGAGGTAGCATACGATATTTATCCAATAGAGAATGTACATCCACAAATAGGATTAGGAGCCATAGGTGAATTAAAAAATTCTATGGAATTGGAAGAATTTTTATCTATGATAAAAATGATTTTTTCATTACCTATAATACGGTATAGTCTAATAGATCATAATAAAAAAATTAACACCATTGCAATCTGCACTGGATCGGGTATAGAGTTATTGCAAGAAGCTATAAACAAAAATGCTGATGTTTTTTTAACAGCAGATATCAAATATCATGATTTCCAAGCTGCAAATAATAAAATTTTATTGGCAGATATAGACCATTATGAATCTGAAATTATTTTTATAGAGAAAATGTATGATTTTTTATCAAAAAAATTTCATAATTTTGCAATTCAAAAATTTGAAAAATCAAATTCGTATATAAAATATTTTTAATATAAGTAATTATGGCAAAAAAACAAGAAAATAAAAAAAGTACCTCTACAACAAAAAAAACAAATAATACTGAAGAAGAAACTAAAAAAACTGCTGTTGCTGCTAAAAATACTAGTAAAAAAACTACAGAGGAAAAAACAACTAAAACTACTACTAGTAAAAACAACACACCTAAAAGCGAAGAAAAAAATATAAAAACCTCTTCAGAAAAAACTAGTAAAGAAACTAAATCTCCTAAAACTAAATTAACAACAGAAAAAACTAGTAAAGAAACTAAAGAAAAGACAAAAATAAAAGCCCAAGAGCCTATTATAGATGAGAAGGAAAATATAAAAACCACTTATAATATTAAAGATGAAGCATCAGACAATTTAGAAAATTTAGTTGTAGAAAAATTAAAATCTCTATATAAACTACAATATATTCACTCTCAACTGGATAAAATCAGAATAATTCGTGGAGAATTACCAGCAGAAGTACAAGATATGGAAGACGAAATCGAAGGACTAAAAACCAGAATGGGAAAAATAAAAGAAGAAACTGAAAAATTAGAAGAAAATATTAAATACCAAAAAATTAAAATTTCTGAACTTACAGATAACATAAAGCATAGAAAAGAACAACAATATCAAGTACGTAATAATAGAGAATATGAAGCTCTAACTAAAGAAATAGAAAATTTAGAGTTAGACATTCAATTAGCTGAAAGACGAATAAGAGAGACACAAGATAAAATTGTCCTTAAACAAGAACAATTACAAGAAGCTAAAGAACAAATAGATGAAAAAATAGCTATACTTAGCGATAAAAAATCTGAACTAAATGAAATAATTAAAGAAACAGAAGAAGAGGAAAAACGACTCAATACTATGCTCAATGAATCTATAAAGAACGTAGAAGAACGATATCTGAAAGCATATAATAGAATACGAAATGGAGTATCAAATGGATTAGCAGTAGTAGGCATTGTAAGGAATGCATGTGGCGGCTGCTTCAATAATATACCTCCTCAACGCCAATTAGAAATAAAACTACATAAAAAAATATTAATTTGCGAATATTGTGGTAGGATTTTAGTAGATGACGATATAATAAAAGCTGTAGAGCAAGAATTTGCAAAATAAGAATATTCAAAATATATTATCATATTAGCCAGAAACGATATGGGATAAGGAAAGAAAAATAGGATAAAATGGTGATTAATATTGTATAATTAATATCGTTAGAGATTAGATAGTTTATATTTAGAGAAGTTATATTAGGTTTTGTGAAATTAATATATATGTTTAAAACAATTAATGATATTAATATCATATAAAAATTATTATATATATTTGCCAAAAAATCAATATTTATGAAAACTTTAGTTGATGACATCAATGAACATCTGGCTATGAGTAAGGAAGACTCCAAAGCCTTTTTTGATAATCTCTACGATTTCCTACTACAAAATGAAGCAAACGTAGTAGATTATCAAGGTTTAAAACTTCAAAGTATTCCTCCACTTTGTCCTAACTGTCATAGTAACGATATTGTAAAAAATGGTAAACAAAAAGGCATGCAAAATTATCTTTGCAAATATTGTGGCAGACAATTTAGAGTTACCACCGGCACTTTTGTTTATCGATTGCAGAAACCTCAACTTATG
>JAPXMM010000144.1:0-6110 GCA_033809015.1 Bacteroidales bacterium | reverse complement strand
ATTTCAAGGTGTGGATGAGTAGATTTCACGGAGTAGCTACGAAGTACTTACAGAGCTACTTGATGTGGTTTGTGATAATGAATAAATATTTAAAAGAGTTGATAGAGCCAGACATTGGTAGACTACTGAACTTGTCATCACATGACAGATGGGCGTGGGACAAGTATAGAGAGATAGTAAGTCAAAGATATGATTAAAATACTTTTAAGTATAACAAAAATTTATTACTTCTACCTTTTCTCCAACTATCATTAAACCTTACTAGTACCAAGTTGCGTTCTAAAGTATAATATTTAGATAAGCGAAAAAAGTCATAGATTTTACATAATCAGGTTTTTTATTTAAGTCATTTATCCTTTTGCTAACTATTTCCATTGTTTCTGATATAGAATCAAATATCTTATTGTGCAAATATTATTTTTTATGAGCAAAATTATTATTAAAATGTAAAAAATTCTAATTAACTTTGCAATTAAAAAATAATTCTAATGTTATGAAAAAGAAGAAAAGAGTTTATGTATTTGGGAAAAAATCAGCTGAAGGTGCAGCTAATTTAAAAGATTTGCTAGGTGGTAAGGGAGCAAATTTAGCAGAAATGGACTTATTAGGGTTACCAGTACCTCCGGGTTTTACTATTTCTACTGAGGCATGTACGGAGTATTACACTTTGGGTAAAAATCAATTATTTGAGATATTGAAAGATGATGTAGAGAAGGGATTGAAACATATAGAAAAGATTTTAAATGCAAAATTCGGTGATCCTACTAATCCTTTATTAGTATCTGTACGTTCGGGAGCTAGAGTATCTATGCCAGGGATGATGGAGACTATTTTGAATGTTGGATTAAATGATATCACTCGTGAAGGATTAATCAAAAAAACTAATAATCCACGTTTCGTTTATGATTCTCAACGTCGCCTAATTCAGATGTATAGCGATGTAGTTATGGAAAAAGCTGCTGGTATAGAACCAGAAGAGGGGAAAGGCATTCGTCAACAATTGGAAGCTGAATTAGAAAAATTAAAAAAACAAAAAGGTGTTAAAGATGATGTAGAGCTTGATGCTGATGATTTAAAGAAATTAGTAGATATTTATCGTGCAAAAATTAAAGAAGTTTTAGGAAAACCTTTCCCAGAAGACCCAATGGAGCAATTATGGGGTGCTATATTTGCTGTTTTCCAAAGTTGGAATGGCAAAAGAGCAGTTTCATATAGAAGGATCGAAGGTATTCCAGACGATTGGGGAACAGCTGTTACTGTACAATCTATGGTCTTCGGAAATATGGGTGATGATTCAGCTACTGGTGTAGCCTTCACTCGTAACCCTGCTACTGGTGAGAATATGTTTTATGGTGAATGGCTACCTAATGCTCAAGGCGAGGATGTAGTCGCTGGTATTCGCACTCCTTACCCTTTGAATGAAGCTACTAAATCTGAACATAATAAACATTTACCATCATTAGAAACTGCTATGCCAGAGCTTTATAAACAATTAGTTGATATTCGAAACACTCTGGAAAAACACTATAAAGATATGCTAGACATAGAGTTTACCATTCAAAAGAGTAATCTGTGGATGTTACAATGTCGTGTAGGTAAACGTAATGGTATAGCTGCTGTGCGTATGGCATTAGATATGCTTGATGAAAAGCTTATTGACGAAAAAACTGCTCTTTTACGCGTAAAACCAAATCAATTAGATGAATTATTGCATCCATTATTAGATCCTAATAGTGAGGCAAAAGCAAAAATTATTGCTCATGGCCTACCAGCAGGTCCAGGTGGAGCTTTTGGTAAAATGGTTTTCACTTCTAAAGATGCTGTAGAATGGGCTGCAAAAGGAGAAAAAGTGATTTTAGTCCGTGAAGAAACTAATCCAGAAGATATAGATGGTATGCGTGCTGCTGCTGCTATTTTAACTTCTCGCGGTGGTATGACTAGTCATGCTGCTTTAGTGGCTCGTGGATGGGGTAAATGCTGCATAGTAGGTGCTAGTGACATAGAAATTAATCTACAGAAAAAAGAAATGCATACTGCTGTTGGAGTGTATAGAGAAGGTGATGTTATTTCTTTGAATGGTACTAAAGGATTAGTTTATGAAGGTCAGTTATCTACCATTAGCCCTGCAGAGAATCCCTATTTTATTAAATTTATGAAATTAGTTGATAAATATAGAGTTCTACGTGTACGTACTAATGCTGATACTCCTGATGATGCTAAAACAGCTATGGATTTTGGTGCAGAAGGTATAGGACTTTTTAGAACAGAACATATGTTTTATGGTAAGGGTGGTGAAAAACCTCTTTTTATATTACGTAAAATGATTATTAGTAATAATGAAACTGAAAGACGAAGAGTTTTGGATGAACTATTTCCTTTTGTAAAAGAAGATATTAAAAATACCCTGAAAGTAATGGATGGGTTACCAGTTACTATGCGTACTTTAGATCCTCCACTGCATGAATTTATTCCTAAAAACCAGGAAGCTCGTGAGAGATTAGCTAAAGAATTAAATATTACCATAGAAGAATTAAATAATAGAGCCGAGCAGTTACATGAAAATAACCCTATGATGGGACATCGTGGCGTTAGATTAGGAATTAGTTATCCAGAAATTACTGAAATGCAGGTAAGAGCTATTTTAGAGGCTGCTGCTGAATTAGTAAAAGAAGGTAATAATCCTAAACCAGAAATAATGATTCCGGTTACTATCAACGAAAATGAACTAAAACATCAAAATGAGATTGTAAAAAAAGTCTATGAAGAGGTAAAAACTAAATATGAGCTTAATGAACTTCATTACGAATTTGGTACAATGATAGAAATACCTATTGCTGCGTTACGTGCTGATGAAATGGCTAAATATGCTGAATTCTTTAGTTTCGGTACTAATGATCTCACTCAATTAACTTTTGCTTTTTCTCGTGATGATGTAGGATCTTTTTTACAAGATTATTTAGATAAAAAAATAATTAAATTTGATCCTTTCCAAACTATCGATAGAGAGAGCGTAGGTGAACTGATGAAAATAGCTGTAGAACGTGGTAAAGCTACTCGTCCTAATATACATTTGGGTATATGTGGAGAGCACGGTGGAGAACCATCTTCAGTAGAATTTTGTCATATGCTTGGTCTAACATATGTGAGCTGTAGCCCATATCGAGTACCTATTGCTAAGTTAGCTGCTGCTCAAGCTGCTGTGAAAGAATAATTAATATGGGAAAATTGATAATGACTGCATTCGGTGGTAATGCACTGCTGAGAGGTGACCAAAAAGGTTACTATGACGAACAAATACAAAATGCTACTAAAACTTGCGAAAATTTAATCCCTATAATCGAAAGAGGGCATAATTTAGTTATTACTCATGGTAATGGTCCTCAAGTGGGAAATGTACTTCTACAAAATGAAGCTGGTGAAAGTAAATATAGCATACCAGCACTTCCTATGCATGTATGTGTAGCTGAAACTCAAGGACACATTGGCTACCTCATAGAACAAGCTTTCAAAAATGTATTGCTAAAACATGGTATAGAAAAAAATATTATCAGCGTAGTCACTCAAGTGATAGTTGATAAAAATGATCCAGCTTTTGCTAATCCTACTAAGCCAGTAGGTCCTTATTATTCTCAAGAAGAAGCGGATATTTTACAACAAAAATTTCATTGGTCTTTCAATGCAGATCCTCGTGGAAGAGGTTTTCGTAGAGTGGTTCCCAGCCCCAAACCAATAGAAATAATAAATTGGCCTTTCATTGAACAATTAGCTAAGGCTGGTAATATAGTAATAGCAGCTGGTGGTGGTGGTATACCCGTTATTAAAAATAATGATGGATCTCTAATGGGAGTTGATGCTGTTATAGATAAAGATTTAGCTGCTGCTACTCTTGCCGTTAAAATAAATGCTGATGAATTTTTTATTCTCACAGATATTTCAAATGCTTATCTGAACTTTAATAAACCTGAACAAGTAAAATTAAACAAAGTGTCAGCAAAAGAAATGAAAATGTATCTAGAGGAGGGACATTTCGCAGATGGTAGCATGGGACCCAAAATAAAAGCAGGTCTTTATTTTATCGATAATGGCGGTAATAATGTTTTAATAACGGATGCTAATAATCTAAAAAATCCAGATGCTGGCACAGTGATTTTAAAAGATTAATCTTTTTTCTGCCTTTTTCTTGTAATTTGCACAGATAGTATTTCTGTGCCTACTACTATGATTATACCTGTTATAATTAAAAGTATTGATATCCAAAACTGAATATCTATTTCTGGTAAAAAATATTGATATTTAATGATGTATGGTTTAAAATTAATTAATTCTCCATAAGAATCTATCAGTGCTCCAAATTTATTTTGTAATAATAATCCATGAGTGTAATCGATACTATATTTCCAAGGCCATATTAATGCTAATGATCCAATTACAAACCCTGATAGTAAACTTAATATTTGATTGTAATATTTTTTAAGTAATAAAGAGATAAAATAAGAAGCTATTATTAGTCCCAGTATAGAACCTATTAAAAAAGGTATTAAAATTCTAAGATTTAATGTAGTAACAGCATCTAGCATGATAAGTTTATAATTACCAAGTAATAATATTAAATATGATCCAGATATACCTGGCAATACCATTCCAGAAGTACCTATTATTCCACAAAATAAAATGTAAAATAAATTATCATTTTCATTAATAGGTTTTAAAAAAACCATTATCACAGGGATAGATATTCCTATTAATAATAACAACCAATCCCACAATGTCATTTTGTTTAATTTTTTAACAATTAACCATGATGACCCAATTATTAATCCAAAGAAAAATGCCCAAGTGTATATAGGATAATGAAGAAATAAATATTTTAAAAGAAAAGCAATAGTAAAAAGTGCTATAAGTACACCACTAAAAACTTGCAATAAAAAATAAAAATCTATATAATTAATCAATTCTTTTATCTTGCCAGTAAATAATAATTTTATAGCAGTAAAATTAAAATTTTTTAGAGCATTAATAAATCGCTCGTAAATATTTGTGATAAGAGCTATAGTACCACCTGATACTCCTGGGATTACATTAGCTGTACCCATTGCTATACCTTTTAAAATCAACATATAATCTATCATAAGGCCAAAAGTATTTTTAGCAAAATTCATTAAAATTTTTGATATTTTAAAATAGAAATTTATAAGTATTCAAGTTATGAAACTGTATTTTGACATGTAATGTGTGATAAGATATGATAAATAAAATAATAAATTATTTGTAAATTTGTAAGTATGGATTTAGAAGAATTTAATATATATAAACGTATTAGCGAAGGCGAAGGGCAACAATTAGATTTTAAATTTGCCATTACTGATAGCAAAAAAATTGCTAGATCTATGGCTGCTTTTGCAAACTCTGATGGTGGTATTTTATTGATAGGTGTCAAAGATAACGGTAAAATAGTAGGTATCAAAACTGATGAAGAATATTATATGATAGAGGTTGCTGCACTAATGCATTGTAAACCATCAGTAAATTATGATGTACTAACTCACACGATATACAATAAAGAAATTTTAGAAGTTGTCATATTTGCATCACCAGATGAATTAGTATATGCATTAGATGAACATGAAAACATGACTGTTTATATAAGATATAAAGATAAAAATTGCGTAGCAAGTAATCTCTATATAGATGTATGGAATGCTAAACATAACAATGAAATCGTAAGTATAGATGATGTAATAGATATTAAAGAAAAATTAAACAATTTTTCGAATAAAGATTCATTCACATTAAAAGAGATACAAAACTTTTTAAAAATAGATTACAATGAATGCTATGACCTTTTATTTAAGTTAATAATAATAGGATTAGTAGATTTCACATATTACGATGAGGGCGAGAGGTATAAGTTTGTAAATTATTAAATGAGGGTAAATGTTATAATTAACATTTTTATGTTATATTTTAAAACGTTTATTATTTTAATAATATTTATTAATTTTGTTGAAATTTTATAATTATGAAGGAACTATTAGAAAATATTGATAAATACTTAGCTCTACCCAAGGATCATAAGCGAGATTTTTTAGATCAGCTATATCAATATTTAG
>JAPXMM010000143.1:0-6250 GCA_033809015.1 Bacteroidales bacterium | reverse complement strand
GTTTTAAACCTTGGTAATCTACTGCGTTTGCTTCATTTTGTAGTAGGAAATCGTAGAGATTATCAAAAAAGGCTTTAGAGTCTTCCTTACTCATAGCCAGATGCTGATTAATGTTATCTACTAAAGTTTTCATAAATATTGATTTTTTGGCAAATATATATAATAAATTTTATATGATATTAATATCATTAATTATTTTAAACATTATTTAATAATTCTCATATTAACAAAATCAACTTTTGCAATAATTCAAATCATATTTTTTAAATATTTTTGTAAATAAAATTTTTATAATGGATAAAATCATAATTTTTGATAATGGCTCTCAATATACGCAATTGATAGCACGTAATATTAGAGAGGCTAATGTTTATTGTGAAGTCTTGCCTTGGTTTGAAAATATTGATTCTTTTGATGATATTAAAGGTATTATACTTAGTGGAAGTCCATATTCAATAAATGATGATCATGCTCCTGCTCCTCTATTAGATAGCTATGTTGGGAAAATTCCAATTCTTGGTATTTGTTATGGTGCTCAATATATTGCAAAATATTTTGGTGGCAAAGTTGTTAGAACTTCTATTTCTGAATATGGACCCCGAAAGCTAACGTTTGTAGACAGTCGAAGTTTTTTATTTAAAAATATTAAATCTGAATATATTGTTTGGATGTCTCATAGTGATACTATTGTTAATATCTCTCAAAATTTTAAAATTAATTGTTCTACGGATGATGTAAAAATTGCTGGTTTTGAAGATTATTCTCAAAAAATTTATGGTGTTCTGTTCCATCCTGAAGTGCATCATAGTTTGATTGGTAAAGACATAATAAAAAATTTTTTAGATATTTGTAATGTTTCTTATGATTGGACACCTTCTTATTTTATTAAAAAGACCATTGAGGATATTAAAAATTTAGTAGGAGAGGATGAAGTAGTGATAGGACTGTCTGGAGGTGTGGATAGTACTGTCGCAGCAACGCTTATTAAACAAGCTATTGGTGATAGATTGCACGGAATATTTATTAACACTGGGCTTTTGAGAAAAAATGAATTTAGTGAAGTTTTAGAAAATTATAAACGTATTGGGATTAATGTAAAGGGAATCGAAGCTTCTGATATATTTCTTTCTCGTCTTAATAATGTTGTTGATCCAGAAGAAAAGAGAAAAATTATTGGTAAAACTTTTATAGATATTTTTGAAAGTGAAGCAAAAAAAATCAATAATGTTAGATGGTTAGCTCAGGGGACTATTTATCCAGACGTTATAGAGTCAGCTGTTAATAATAGTTCTGCTATGACTATTAAATCTCATCATAATGTTGGTGGTCTTCCAGAAAAGTTGAATCTGAAATTATTAGAACCTCTAAGAATGCTTTTTAAAGATGAGGTTCGTAAAGTTGGTAATGAGTTAGCTATACCTCCAGATTTGGTCAATAGGCACCCTTTTCCTGGTCCTGGTTTAGCTGTCAGGATAATTGGTGATATTACACTTGAAAAAATTAAAATTCTACAAGAGGTTGATGATATTTACATTAAAATGTTGAAAGAGAATGATTTATATGATCAAATTTGGCAAGCTTTTGCTGTACTTTTACCTATAAAAACTGTTGGAGTGATGGGTGATGAACGTAGCTATGAGAATGTGATAGCTCTACGTGCAGTTAATTCTGTAGATGGTATGACTGCAAATCCATTTGCTTTCCCTTTTGATTTTTTAGCTACTCTGGCTAATGAAATTATTAATAAAGTAAAAGGTGTTAATAGAGTAGTTTATGATATTAGCTCTAAACCACCTGCTACTATTGAATGGGAATAGAATATTTAGACTAAAAATGTTTTTTTATCTAATACCGCAATGTGAAATGATTTGTTAATAAATTTGTAGGTAAAATTTTTCAATTACCCAAATAAAGCACGTGTTTTTATCAAATCATTTCTTCAAGGTAGACCTTACATTTTATAAATGTTTAAAATAAAATATGAAATAATAATTTAAATAAATTACTATTAATACATTTATAATTATGAATTATAAAAAAAATTATAAAAAATTAATTTTTAAAATAAATTTCTCTTAAATATGCATAAAAATTGATTTAGAATATATAAATATTATTGGTTAAATATCATATCTTATTTTAAACAAAAATATATTAATGTTTAAACCACTTAATAGCAGATACATAGGGAACATTTTTAAATGATTACATGTACCCTTTTATTTAAATTTTAATTTAAAAATGAAATTCTTCAAAAAGTATCTCTTTTTTACCAAAAAATATTTTTTCTTTGCATAGTTTAAAGAAAAGTTTTAAAATGAAAATTTTTTAAACATATCCAATTATAATCTTAAGAAATATATTTATAGTGGATATATTCACATTAATAATTTATTTATTTCTTAAACACATAATTCAAAAATTTAATATTTCATCATTAGTAATGAGATGGAATATAAAATATTAAAAAACTCCAATTCCATTTAAGAATACTAATAATATTACAATTGGTGAAACATATTTCACTATAAAGAAAATTATTGGTCTTAGGGCTAATGTATTCTTGCTCTTTACACCTGCAGACAGTTCTTCATAAAAAATATCTTTTTTCAGATACCAGCCTACATATATCATGATTAACAAACCGCCGAGTGGGAGCAAGATATTTGATGATAAATAATCAAATATATCAAAGATATACATTTTATTTCCACTAGCTGTTGTTAAAAATATATTTTGAAAAGTATTCCATGATAGTGTAGCGAAAACACCTAAAATTATTACTAATATTGTAGTTAAGATTGTTGAAAAAGTTCTAGACCAATTTAATTCTTCTTTTAATGCTGCTACTATGACTTCTAATAATGAAATTGATGAGGTGATAGATGCTATGAGTAATAGGATAAAAAATATTGTAGAGAAACCTGCTCCCCAGGGCATTTGTTCAAAAATAGCTGGCAAAGTTACAAAAATAAGTCCAGGACCCTGATCAGGAGCTGCATTAAATGAAAACAATGTGGGGAATATCACAAAACCTCCTAATATAGAAATCATCATATCTGTCATGGCTGTTGATGTACTAATGAAGTTTAAATTTTCATTTTTTTGTATATATGAACCATATGTTAACATGGCTCCCATTCCAATGCTTAGTGAAAAAAATGCTTGCCCCATAGCTGCTAGAAATGTAGCCCCTGTTACTTTACTGAAATCAGGTTTTATAAAAAATCTTACTCCATTTCCTGCTCCAGGTAATGTAATTGCTCTAATAGCTAATATTATCAGCATTAGCACTAATAATGGCATCATAACTTTTGAGCAATTTTCTATTCCTTTTTTCACTCCACCTAAAATAATGATTGCTGTTAATATGAGAAAAACTATTTGCCAAAATAAAGGTAAAAAACTATTGTCTTTAAAATTAAAAAAATAATTTTGATAGTCTGTATGAAATACTTCTCCATTAATACTAGCATAGATATAATGAATTGTCCAGCCTCCCACAGTACTATAAAATGCTAATATTAGAAATGCTGCTAATAAACCAATAATACCAATTATCTTTGCACTTTTAGGTCCTAATTTTTTAAAACTTCCTATTACATTAGCTTGTGCGCGTCTACCTATCATCATTTCAGACATTAAAAGTGGTACTCCTAATATTAATACTATTAAAATATAAATTATCAAAAATGCACCACCACCATTCTGTCCTGCTATATATGGGAATCTCCATATATTACCTAATCCAACGGCAGAACCTGCAGCAGCTGCTATTATACCAAATGTTGAAGTAAAATTTTCACGGTTAGACATATGTAAATTTTTTTCACAAACTTATAAAATTTTTCAAAAATAAATGAAAATCTTTCTTGTTGATAGTAAAAATAAATAGTTTTATACTTCAATAAGATTTATAAAAAATCTAAAAATTGAATTTACTTATTGAGATTATTTTAAAATTATTTATTAGTACTATTCACCTTGTGTTTAAGTTTTAGTAAATATAATAATATTATTTAGAAGCTATACATTCTATTTCTACTTTTGCTTTCATGGGTAACTGAACAACGCCAAATGCTGCTCTAGCAGGCTTATTATTAGTAAAAAATTCACCATATATTTCATTCATAGCAGCGAAATCATTCATATCTGCCATTAAGACAGTGCATTTAATTACATCGTCCAATTGATAACCTGCAGCTTCTAAAATAGCTGTGATATTTTGCAAAACTCTGCGTGTTTGAATTTTAATATCACCATCTACTATTGCTCCTGTAGAGGGGTCTATGGGTATTTGTCCAGAAACAAATAATAATCCATTACATTCTATCGCTTGACTATATGGACCTATAGCTTTCGGTGCTTGGTCTGTAGAAATAACTTTCTTCATCATTTATAAATTTATTTTTACAAATATATAAATAAAAAAATGAATCATACTCTAAAGAGTAACTTTTTAAAATATCAGGATTATTGATATAATGAAGTGGGACAAATCTAAATTAACTGTACATAATTTTCATAAGTATCGAATACAATATTTACAAAATATACTGTTAATCTACCATTACAATATCCATTTCTAACAACTGGATCAGAATAATATTTTTTTTGAGCTTTATTCAAGAGCCATCTAGAGACTTGTTCCCAATTATAAATTTCACCATCATATTTATTAGCTAAATTAATAGCATCTAAAATATGACCTAACCCCAAATTATATGAAGCAATCATTGCTTTATATAAATCTTTTTCATTATTAAAAAATTGTTTTAAAGTAATTTTATAATTATTTAGAATTTTAAAAGAAATTTTAATTTGTTCATCAATAGAACTTTGCGAGGAAATACCATAAATATCTGCTGTCTGTGGCATTATTTGTATTATACCAAAAGCACCTTTACTCGAAATAGCATTTACATTAAATTTAGATTCATTATATATCAATGCTGCTACAAGTCGCCAATCTATTTCATATACTTTACCATATTTTTTTAATATTTTGTCATAAGGAGTAAGTTTTTTAGTCCTTTTAGAATGAGCTGTCAATTGATTGCTCTGATTTATATAAATAGGTTTTTGATATTTATTTAATAAGAAATCTAAAATATCTTCTTTTTTCAAATATAGCAACAATTGATTGATGCTATCCCTTAAAATAGGCTGATGACAACTAAAAGCCCATCCAATATCAAAAGAAGGATATGGCAAATAATAAGAACTTGTATTATGCAAAAGTGGTGTATTAACTATTAGGATTTTTTCGTCCATCACAGTAGCATAAAATTTTTTATTCATTACACTATCCAATATGGATTCTGGCTCCTCAGATATCTCCCTTATTGAAAAATTAATTTTTAAACTATCCTTTAATTTATTTAAATAATTAATAAAAATTGACATAGAAGGGACAGCAATAGACTTATCTTGCAAACTTTCAATATTTAGCTCTGAAAAATTTTTAATTTTAGAACTTGGATTGATGGAATCATACAACACTAATACCATTTTTGTTTTGTATAATGGAATACTAAACTCTAAGCATGGATATCTGTTTGGTAAAATTGTAATTTCAGACGTCAAAATATCAATTGAATCAAAAGCTACAAGGGATAGAGCTTCACTAAGATCATTTACAACGATTTGATTAATTTTAAGATGCCACCTTTTACTAATATAATTTAATAAATCATGCTGTAACCCCATTAATTTACCATTATGTACAAAGAAACTCATACTATTGTGCTCTACAATAGCATTCAGATAGCCTCTATCGACCAATTCTGGAAAATCCAACTTGTAGGTTTGATTAATCTTATCTTTATCATTGTAAGGTATAATCGTTAAAATGAGCACATAAAAAAAGAATAAAAATAATAATAGTTTATTTTTATTGGTTTTAATAAAATGAAATAAATTCAAAAAATAATTATTAATTTTCAACTAATTAATATTTTATACAAATATACACATAAATTTTATGAACTAAAATAAATAATGAAAATTATTGTATTTTAACATTTTAAGAGGATGTTTTGTGTGGGGAAATAAAATAAATTTTTTTGTTTGGAAATATATTTGATTTCATTTCTAAATTTTAATTAATTTTGTAAAAAAATAATTAGCTATGAAACAATTAGTTGACAATTTAGTAGAACATTTATCCATGGGCAAACAAGAGCATTTGGCATTCCTTGATGGACTCTTTTACCTGATAAAACAAAAAGATGCTGACGTAGTAGACTAC
>JAPXMM010000142.1:0-6264 GCA_033809015.1 Bacteroidales bacterium | reverse complement strand
AAATACCTGCAAAACTACATTATGTGGTATGTAGCTATAGGTAAGTACTTGTCAGAAGGCGTCATTAATAATACTGGCAGGATGCTTAACCTTGCATCTTCGGATAGATTTGCCTGGTATGAATATTATAGAGTAAGTAAAATATCATATACTGTTTGAAACATTTAAAAATGATAATTCTCCTGTAAACTTATTTCATCAGTTATTCCTTTTTTTATTGTAAATTTGAAAAAATATTTTTTCAATGTCCGAAGACAATCTCAAGACTCCTATTTATATTTGCATGGGTAGTTCATGCTTTAGTAAGGGTTCTAAAAATCTTGTTGTTATTATTAATAATCTCATTGAGCAGTATCAGCTTCAGTCTTTGGTAGATTTCAGAGGGAAACGCTGTTTCGATAAATGTGCTGAGGGTCCTAATTTACAAATAGGTGATACTATCTATAATCATGTAACTCCAGAAAATGTTGGTCCAATCATTTTAAATTTTTTTAATATTCATGAAAACTCAAATTCAGATTGATTATTCTAAATGTAATATGTGCTATGCTTGCATTAAGATTTGTCCTGTCCATGCACTTCGTAGCTCTACTCAAGAAACTCATGTAGAATTAATCGAGGATAGATGTATTAATTGTGGCTCTTGTTATTCGCATTGCCCACAAAATGCTATTCTTTATAGAGATTCTATTGAAACTGTGATTTCTTGGATTAATGATAAACAAAAATTGGTCGCTATACTAGATCCAGCTATTTCGGGTGAATTTATTGATGTAAATGATTATAAAAAATTTATTTCAATGATCCGCCAGAGTGGATTCCATTATGTCATTGATGGTGCATTTGCTGCTGATTTATTAGCAAATAATTATAAAAAATTTTTAGACGAAAATAAAGGTAAATATTATCTTTTTACATTATGTCCTATTATACAAAATTATGTGCAAAAATATGCTACTAAAGCCATAAATAATCTCTTGCCATTGCCTATTTTACCCGAAATGGCTTCATTTTTAACAAAAAAATTTATCAATGAACCTATTAAAACTGTCTATATAGGGCCATGTATTGCTTATAAGGATATTTCTGAGTTTGACAAAAGTGATGAGGTCTTGACTTTCGAAGAGCTTAGAAAATTATTTGAAAGATTCGAAATTACAGAAATTGAACAAGAGTTTTCTTCTTTTGATTTTGTAGAAGGTAAATGGGGTAATTATTTTGCTATTGAGGATGGTATTTTAATAGCTACTAATCAAGAGCAAAATATACTAAATGCTAATGTGATTTCTAGTAGCGGCGAAAATCTTTTCAAAGATGCTATTTCAGACTTTTTAAATTATATTGAAATTATTAAAAAACATTTTAATATTTATTATTGTAATGGTTGTATAATGGGGCCTGCTATTACTATTTCAGGCAATTACATTATGAAAAAATATCAAGTTTTACAATATTCTCAAAAACGTTTAAAAGATCTAGATGATGAATCTTGGCAAGAAAACATTAATCATTATTTAAATGAATCTTTGCCAGTTACATTTAAAAATATGGAAATTAAGCTTCCACAAATACCTCGAAAACAAATAGAAGACATCTTGAATTATCTACAAATTAATCCTAGTTTTAGATCTTGTAAAAATTGTGGATTCGATTCTTGTGAAGAATTTGCATCTGCTATAGCTCAAGGTATTGCTAATTCTGAAATGTGTATCTACTACAATATTGCTAATAAAATTAAATTAATTAAAAAATTAAATCTACAATTAGAAAAATTGAATGCTAAAATCGTTGATGAAGAAGAAAAAAATAAAAAAATTAAGGAAGAGCTACAACTGCACGCTCTAATCATTGAAAATATTAAAGAACTTTTACATAAAATCCCTGCAGGTATATTAGTCGTTAATGGAGAAAATAAAGTTGAATATTCTAATGAATTTTTTGTTAAAATTTTAGGTGAAGAAGCTATTGAAATTAATGAAATAATCCCCGGTCTCAGAGGTTCTCAGATTGAAAAATTATTAGATATCTCATTAGTGAATATGATAGAGTATGCTCTCACTCATCAAGAGGGAGAAACCCAAAAAGATATTTTAATAAATGATAAATGGTTTAATGTAAGTGTTTATCCTATTAAGTATCGATCATTAGCTATTATGCTTATTAAAGATATTAGCTTACCTGAAGTTAATAAGGCTGAAGTAGTAGATGAAATAAAAAAAGCTATTCAAACAGAATTAGATATGGTTCAGCAAATAGCTTTTTCACTTGGTGAAGGTGCTAGTGATGTAGAACGTATTTTGAATAAAGTTATCCAAATTTATGAAAAGTGATATTACTAAAGATAATATTTTTATAGAAATTGGTTTTTCTTTTAGAAATCATCATGAATCTTTAATTTGTGGTGATACTTTTCTTTATAAGAAATTTAAAGAAGAAAATCGCTATATCATTGTCTTGTCTGATGGTATGGGACATGGTGTAAAAGCTAACGTGCTCTCCGCCCTCACTGCCACGATGGCTCTTAATTTTACTTATGAACATAAAGAGGAATATCGTATTGCAGAAATTATTTTAAATACTTTACCAGTTTGCAGTGAAAGAAAAATTAGCTATGCTACCTTCACTATTTGTGATATTTTACCAGATTCTACTGTCAAAATCCTAGAACATGATAATCCAGAAACTATTATTTTTCGCAATAATAATGAGCTCACTATTACTCACGATTGCCTTTTAGTGAGTGAAGTTAATAATGAAAATAATAAAAGAGAAATTAAGCATGCTACTTTTTACCCACAATTACAGGATAGACTGATTTTAATTACTGATGGTATTACTCAAGCAGGTATGGGTAGTGATAAATTCCCTTTCGGCTGGGAAAGAGATAGGGTGGTTAGTTTCATCTCTAAAACTCTAGAAACTGAACCAATTATTTCTGCTCAGAAATTAGCTCAAAGAATTGTAAATATGGCTAATAAACTGGATGATTATCAACCCAAAGATGATATGACTTGTGGAGTTATTTATTTTAGAAAACCTCGTAAAGTCTTAGTGGTTACAGGACCACCTTTTGAGGAAAAAGATGATAAAAAAATGGCTCAGTATTTTAATGATTTTAAAGGTGATAAAGTCATTTGTGGAGCTACCACTGCCGATATTATTAGTAGAGAACTTAATAAAAAAATTATTGATACTTTCGAATTTGAAGATCCTGAATTACCACCAATATCTTATATGGATGGTGCTAATTTCATTACAGAGGGAATTCTGACACTAAGTAAAGTCTCAGATATATTATTTCACCAAAATCCTCCTTTTAATATCCCCAGTGGGCCTGCTGGCAAACTCCTACAATTATTAATTGATAGTGATGAAATATATTTCCTTGTAGGAACTAAAGTTAATGAAGCTCATCAAGATCCTCATCTTCCTGTAGACTTAGAAATTAGAAGAACTGTTGTTAGACGTATAGCTCGACAACTGGAAGAAAAATTACTAAAAGAGGTAAATATTGAGTTTATATAAAATTTATTTTAATCTTATTCTAAGACAAAATATCATAAAATTTTTCTAAAGTTTGATATTAAGACTTTTTAATAATGTTATCATAATTCAATAATTTTACCATACAGAATAACAAATATAAAGATGGAAGTAGTTAACATTCCATCTTTATATTATTTTTCTAATTTTAATGATAACTAATATTTGCTTTATTTTTGATTATATATCTTAAAGAAACTTCAAAACCACCATTACTATTTGTGACAGCGGATAGATCTGATACGTTAATATCATAGCTAAAACCCATACCTAAATCACCTATTTCTAACATTAGTTGAGCAATAGCAGCATCGCCAGTTCTATAATAACCGCCACCTGTTAGATAAATAGAACGAGCAAAACCAGTATAATGAGATTCTTCTTTTAATGTAAATCTCAATAAAAGTCCAGGTAAAATTTCATCTTGTTTCCCTTGCATCATATATAAGAATCTTGGCATTATAGATAAATTAGCATTTTCGATACCTATTTGTCCTTGTGCATGTATAGCAATTCTCATTTTTAATTGTTCTTCTGAACCACTATAAAATTTATATTTAGGTTGATTTAAATGAAATAAACCTACACCTACATTTACTCTATAACCATCATTAGAAGAGATCGTTCTAGAACCTTTAATCATATTCCATTGTAAACCAAAGCCAAAATCAGGAACTCCAAAAGATGTTTTTTCAAAAGTTTCACCACTTGGCAATGTTGGATTAAACCCAGGATAATTTTCATCATACTGACTACCCCACTGTAAATCTCCTTCATCAAAAGCTTTTTGTACATATCCACCATAAATACCTGCACCAATGAAATTACCTTCTCCTACTTTAACATGATAAGCAATATTTAGAGTATAATTTTGAGTAGATAGATGTAATGGTCCAGCTAAATCATTATAGAAAAATACACCTAATCCTAAAAAACCAGATTGCTTTGCAGGATTATAAAAAGAATATTCATAGGATAAATCAAAAGTACTAAATCCCTTTTGAATATTATTCCATTGACTTTTATAATTGCCAGCAATCCTATGATTTCCATCAAAATATCCAGTAAATGAAGGATTAATGGATAAAGGTGCTTCATAAATTTGCGAAAAATGTACATCTTGTGCTTGCAATAGAACACCTATGCTTATTAAAATTATTACAAATAAAAATTTTTTCATATATATATTTTTTAATGTTTTAACGAATTAAATAAATATGTCCTTTTATAATATCATCTGGTTTTTTAGTATAAGAAACTTTTAAAATATAAGTATAGTCACCAGTTAAAGCTGGCTCACCTTTATATGTACCATCCCATCCAAGATTTATATCCGTAGTATGGAATACCTCATTACCCCATCTATCAAATATTTTAAAATCTATACTTTTAATACCTTTACCATATACTCTCAAATATTCATTCTCAGGATTTCCCTTATCATCTGGAGAAAATATATTTGGCACATATATATGAGTTATATAACAATCTTCTGTACCTGGTTTTATTAGAACAGTATCTTTATCAGAGCAATTATGAAAATCATTAGCAGTAACATAATATTCTCCTGGTGCTAAATTTGCTATACTATCAAGCGTATGATAGGTGCTCCATAAAAATGCATAGGGAGGAGTGCCACCTGTAACTTCTACCCAGGCTATACCATCATTTGCATCAATACATGTTTCATCAGTAGCATAAGCTGTTGCATCTGGAGAGTCATAAATGCTAATTTCTGTTGTTGCAGTATCACCACACATCCCACTTATCATATATGTTATGGCATGAGTGCCTGTACCCGCTATAGCAGGACTAAAAGTCCCTAAAACTTGATTGGTTATTCCAGTTCCACTCCATAATCCTCCACTAGTATGTGCTGTCAATGTAATTTGTTCTTGATTATCACATAGTGGATCAATAGGATTTATTGTAGCATCTGCATTAGGATTTACTGTTATTGCAATAGAAGCTGTTGCGCTACATCCTGCTGTATTTGTACCTACCACAGTATATGTAGTTGTACTACTCGGAGATACTGTAATAATATTATTAGTACCTAATCCATGATACCATGAATAACTATCTGCACCTGTTGCAGTTAGTATAGTTTGATCACCTTGACATATTGTAGTTGATGAAGCGGTAATATTAACAGTAGGGATAGGATTCACTACTACTGAAACACTAGCAGTATTTGAACAGTTATAAATATTTGTGCCCGTTACAGTGTAAGTTGTATTAGTAGTTGGTGTTACTGTTACATTGGAGCCAGTTCCTAAAGAATGGGACCAAGAATAATTATTTGCTCCTGAAGCTGTTAAAGTAGTTACTTCATTGTAGCAAATACTACTAGGATTAGCTGATGCTATCATTGTCGGTAATGGATTGACTGTTACACTTACTGTAGCTGTGCCTGTACATCCACCACTATATCCTGTTACTGTGTATGAAGTCGTATTAGTTGGTGTAACTGTTATAGTTGACAAATTCATACTATTACTCCAATTATATGTATCAGCACCACTAGCACTTAATATAGAATAAGCACCTTCACATATACTAGATGGGTTTGCATTTGCTGTAATATTAATAGTAGTACTGACATATACTGTAATAGTAGCAGTATTTGTACAACCAGCTGTACTTGCACCAATTACAGTATAAGTTGTTGTGGAATTTGGGGAAACAGTTATGCTAGCACCACTTGAGCCATTACTCCAT
>JAPXMM010000141.1:0-6328 GCA_033809015.1 Bacteroidales bacterium | reverse complement strand
CATACATAGTAAAAAATGGTGATTCTATTTGGTCAATAGCTAAAAAATATAATGTTAGCGAAACAGAAATAATGAAATGGAATAATTTAAAAAATGATAAAATCTATCCAGGACAGAAATTAATAATAAGAAAATAACTACAAATGAAAACTTGGCAAATAGCACTTTACATCTGGATATGCATAGCTTGTTTAGCTATCATTGGTATTATTTTTCCACCAAATGGAATAAAAATAGGTAAAATAAATTTAAATTTTATTCATCCCTCAGAGTTAATTAAAGTAGAAAAACATAAAAAAATAGATGTAGATGAGATTTATCAACAGAATATACAATATTTACAAGATCTACATTTACAATCAATACAAGATAGCATAACTGCTCTGAAAAATTTCGCATTAACACATGCATCTAAGATATATTTCCCGAGTAATGATTATCATTATTTTGATAATTTTTTTAATAAATTAGATTCATCGGCTAATAAAGAGCCGAGTATTCACATATTTCATTATGGCGATTCTCAAATAGAGATGGATAGAATCACTGGAGTTATCAGAGAGCAGATGCAAAAGCAGTTTGGTGGCAATGGTCCAGGTATAATACCTGCTATACAACCTATACCTTCATACACTATTAATCAGAACTATCAAGGAACAGCTTATAAATATGCTCTGTATGGAGATACAAATGTGAGGCGAGCACCTCACAATAAATATGGAGTTTTAGCTGCATTTGTACATAGTCCAGATTTCTTGCAAATTAATTTTTCTACAAATAATGCAGCTTTTGAGCATGCTAAAAAATTTAATAGAGTTAAACTACTAATAGGCAATAGTAGTGATACTGTTTTAGCGACGTTAAGCACTAATATTTTAGATTCTACTAAAATTATTTACAATCTAAATGGTAATAACACTATTCAATGGGATCTGCCTAATTACACCAATAGCGGTACTTTGAGTATAAAAGGCAGCATAGATATCTATGGCATATCATTAGAAAGTAAAACAGGAGTAAGTATAGATAATGTTCCTATGCGTGGAGCTGCTGGCACTTTTTTCTCATCTATTAATGCTGAAATGATGAAATATTTTTATCAAAACCTTAATACACAATTAATAATATTACAATATGGTGGCAATGCTATGTATAGTGGCATCACTAAAAAACAAATTGAATATTATGCACAAAATATAGGAAAACAAATAAAATATTTTCAAAATATTTTACCAGGTGTACCGATACTATTTATAGGACCATCTGATATGTCTGAGAATGTACAAGGCAAGATACAGACAAGACATTTTCTTGTAGAAATGATAAATGCTTTACGAGATACTGTAATTAATAACGGAGCTGCCTTTTGGAATACATTCGATGCTATGGGTGGCGAAAATTCTATGGTGGCTTGGGCTAATATGAATCCACCATTGGCATCACCAGATTATATTCATTTCTCTAAACGTGGAGCAGATAGAATCGGTGAAATGCTCTACGAATCTATTAATAACTATTATTTGCTATATAAATTAGAAAATAAGATAAACAATAAAGAAGATATTTTACCACAATATTTACAACATTTTAATGTAGTACTTTATGAAATGCAATAGAATCGTCATTATACTCATTTTTTTACCTGTTTTGATAAATGCACAAAATGTTTTTAAGAGCATTGCTGAATACCCATTCATAGATACATCAAAAAATAAATTAATTTTCACTAATAGCCAGACGACAACTTTTAATAATTTTTTTAGCAAAATGGATAGTTTGATATTTACTGGCGAAGGGAATATAAATATAATACATATAGGTGGTTCACATGTGCAAGCAGATGTATTCTCTAATAAAATCAGAGAAAATTTAATGCAATTTTATCCTAGTATCATTGCCAGTAGAGGATTAGTATTTCCATATAAAGTAGCAAAAACTAATAATCCTAAAAACTATGATGTCAGTTACGGTGGTGAATGGAGCTATTGTAGAAATGTGAATAAATATATAGAGTATCCTTTAGGAGCTAGTGGTATAGCTGTAGCTACTCAAGACGTTAATGCTTTTTTGTCCATAAAATTACAGCCTACAGATACAAACATTAAATATTCATCTACAATAATTACCGTATTGGGATATTCTGAAAATAATAGTTTAGAGCCATTAATAGTTATAGATGATACCACAGCATATACTGGCACTTATGATTCTTTACACTTTTGCTATACATTTGAATTAGATAAACCTACTGATAAGGTTATGATACAATTTTTTGCTAATGATTCAGTTATTAGACCATTTGTCTTGAGAGGCATAGTATGGGAACCAGACAAAGCTGGTATATCATATCATTCTATAGGAGTTAATGGCGCTAGCACAATATCATATCTCAAATGTGATTTACTAGCTAATGACATGGAAATATTAAAACCAGATTTGATAATTTTCGCAATAGGAATAAATGATGCAGCAGGAACAAATTTCTCAAAAGAAGAATTTATAAATAATTACAGTAAGCTAATAGATAAAATCAAAGTAGTGGCACCAGATGTATCATTTTTATTTATCACTAATAATGACAGCTACAAAAGATATAAGAAAAAATATTATGTGAATAAAAATGGATTGGTAGCTAGAGAGGCATTTTATGAATTAGCTAACAAATATAATAGCGCTGTATGGGATCTTTTCGACATAATGGGAGGCCTCACATCAATGAAAAAATGGGAAAGTGCTGGATTAGCTCAACACGACAAGATCCATTTCACTGCAGTTGGTTATAACTTAATAGGTGATTTATTTTATAATGCTTTGATATTTGAATATCTAAAGTGTTTATCAGAAAACTCTAAAATACAATGAACTGGCAAGATATAGGACAATTTCTATACAGAGTATTAGCTTTTGACAAAGAGTCGCCACTATTATTCACTCAATTTTATTTCTGGGCATTCTTTGCTATAGTTTTTACTATTTTTTCATTGCTTAATAATAAAATTTTATTACGTAATGTTTATCTTTTATTTGCCAGCTTATTATTTTACTACAAAACTAGTGGTCTCTTTGTACTGTTATTAGTATTTACCATCATTGTAAATTATTATTTTGGCATAAGAATACACAAAAGTGCTAAAACATCACACAAAAGGACACTACTGACATTAGCAATTTTGATAAATTTATTAACTTTAATTTATTTTAAATATGCGTATTTTTTCACAGATGTGTATAATCAATTATTTCATACTAATAATGAAGTAATTAATAAATTAGCAAAATGGAGTAATAACTTAGTAGGTACACATTTCACAATAGATAAAATCTTATTACCTGTAGGAATTTCATTTTTCATATTTCAAGCTATTAGCTATATAATGGATGTATATAGAGATAGAATAAAACCAGTAAAAAATGTATTTAATTTTGGATTTTATGTTAGTTTTTTCCCACAATTAGTAGCTGGGCCTATCGTACGAGCTCATGAGTTTATACCTCAGATGTATAAACCATACCATTTGACTAAAAAAGAATTTGGGTTAGCTATATTTTGGATATTAAATGGATTATTAAAAAAAATAATTTTAAGTGATTATCTAGCAGTCAATTTTATTGATAGAATATTTACCAATCCACTGATGTACACAGGATTAGAAAATTTGATGGCCATATTTGGATATTCTCTACAAGTGTATGCAGATTTTTCAGGTTATACAGATATAGCAATTGGAGTAGCACTATTGATGGGCTTCAGACTACCGAAAAACTTTAATTCACCGTATAAATCTACTAATCCAGGTGAATTTTGGAAAAGATGGCACATCTCATTATCTACTTGGTTAAAGGATTACTTATATATACCGCTGGGAGGCAATCGCAGAATAAGCTTCGGAACATATTTTTGGATTTTATTAATAATAACTATTTTTTATGCCCTCTCAGGGCAGATTTGGGTACTGATAGGTGGATTTTCATTTATATTTTTATTAATTTTACTCACTAAACTAGTACCTTCATGGAAAAAATTTATTCAGACTAATATAAATCTAATGGACACTATGCTCATAGGCGGCTTGTGGCATGGAGCTAGCTTAAATTTTATGATTTGGGGTGGACTAAATGGAGTAGGTATAGTTATCTATAAACTATGGAGGCAGATGACTTATCTACAAAAAGTATTAATAGTAAGTGCAATAACATTAATTATAGGATATTTTAGATTCAAAAACCCAACACCAGCATGGAATATAGCATTTTTTTGGATGGCGGCTATATCAGTTGGTACATTTATAGAATGGATTTTATCTAAAATAACATCAAAAACATCAAGTAATTTTTCGTGGTTTCAGCGACCATGGTCTATTTTGCTGACATTTGTATTTATCACTTTTACAAGATTATTTTTCCGTTCTGGATCTAATCTAAATCCAGCCGAAGCTAACATAGTAGCTTGGGACACAGCCACACAAATGATAAATCAAATAGGTTCAGCGTGGAATATGAGCTTAGTATTAAATATTTTGTATGAATATAGAGTATTTTTAATACTTTTCATAGGTGGAATGATAATACATTGGCTACCAAAAAATTGGAAGCGCTGGTATAGATTAAACTTTGCTCTAATGCCCAGATATGTTCAATTAATTGCAGTTGTAGCAGCAGTATTTATCGTATTTCAATTTATCACAGCAGATTTACAACCATTTATTTATTTTCAATTTTAAAAAAATAAATAATATGCAAACAGAGTTAAAAAAAAACACCAGAATATAATCACAGATTGGATAATTAGACTATTTAAAGGAATAGTTATAGGAATAGGATTTATCCTACCAGGTTTATCTGGTTGAGTTTTAGCAGTCATTTTAGGTGTTTACGATAGAATAATAAAATTTTAATCGAATTTATAAAAAGACTTTATAAAAAATGTAATTTATTTCATACCTATAATAATTAGGAGGAGCAATTGGAATTATTATATTTTCAGTATTAGTAGATAAAGCTTTTGGTAAATATGCAGCAATATTTATATGCTTATTTGTAGGTTTTGTAATAAGTACTTTCCCTTCACTGTATAGGACTGCTGGCCAAAAAGGCAGAAAAACCAAAGATTTTATAATTTTTGCAATATCTACAATATTTATCTTTATATTGATGATAATAGGTGAACAACAATATACCTTAGTAAAACCAAATTTTCTTATTTAGTTAGGATCAGGAGCATTGATAGAATTAGGAGTCATAGTTCCAGGTATGAGCCCATCAAATTTTTTTAATCTATTTTGGCTTATATGATAAAATGGCTATAGGCATAAAAGATTTTGATTTTGCTGTGATAATACCATTATTAATAGGATTTACAATTTGTGTATTACTTTTTGCAAAATTAGCAGCATACTTATTCAAGCAATACTATACTGGGATGTATCACTTTATACTGGGAACAGTAGCAGGATCATCATTAGTCATATTCCCGACTGTAGTTTTTCCAGCATTTTCTTCTGAACAATTGATGACGGCTGGATTGAGTTTTGGAATACTTTTAATATTATTTATAATATCTTTGATTGTAGGAGCAATCATATCTGTTTAGTAAGCTAGAAGATAAATATCCGAGAGAAGAGATCTTTTAGAAACGATAAGGGAAATAAAAAGGTAATGATAAATATAAACAATATTTTTGTTTAACATTCAATGATATTTCAATATTTTAATTTCATTAATCTAAAATACCGCTCCCACGCCCACCTATCGTGCGATGACAGGTTCAATAGTCGCCCAATATCTGATTCTACCTCATCTTTCAAATATTTATTCATCACTACAAACCACATAAGATAGTTCTGCAGATACTTTGTGGCTACTCCTCTGAATTTCATCATCCAAACTAAAAAATCTGTAATTTTTTTCTCTGCTACATTTACGCTATAAACAGCTAATCCTTTTATCTTACGAGGTACTAATACCTTTTTACTAGGTGATTCTTTCACTGCTTGCTCGAACTCATCATTTGGCTTAAAACATATCAAATTTTTCTCTGATACTCTTCTCCTCAACTCTTCTTTTATTTGACTATTATGAACTCTATTTTCTCCAGTATGTTTGAAAAGCAAATTACCTTCTCTATCTGTCATCACTAATACAGCAACATTGGGATGAACAGTATTCATAGCTTTCTCTTTTTCTTCTAAACTTTTGTATCTGCGTCCTTTCTCTGAATATTGCAGCAATAGTTCATCAGTTTCTGTTATACCAGAGAAGTTAATTCCTCCCTCTAATCCTTGAATTGCAGATAAAATCTTATGTCTCCATTTAAAACTTGTTGGTAGGC
>JAPXMM010000140.1:0-6469 GCA_033809015.1 Bacteroidales bacterium | reverse complement strand
GTCAGATACTCCAGACAAAATTAATTACAAGTCTATTTATAAAATTATCCTTTCACTATATAATCAAATATTTGATACTTAAAATAGCTTGATTAAGGTATAAATAATAACAATCAATATAAAATAAAATATTGAATTGACTATTATATTGATAATTTATTTATCAAGGTAAATGAATTCATATGTTTAAATAAAAACTTAATTAAAAAATTTATAAATTTCAAATAAAATGAAAATAAATTTTAGGAACTTTAATGAATAATAAGTTTGCTAGGTGAAAGAGTGAGAGTGAGAGGGAGACGGGGTGACTGGGTGACGAGGAGAAGGGGAGACAAGGTGATGGGGTGACTGGGTGAGGGGGAGATTGGGGGGAGAAGGTGAATGATGATAAGTGATGAGTGATAAATGA
The DNA here is from genome assembly GCA_033809015.1 of Bacteroidales bacterium. Lineage (GTDB taxonomy): Bacteria > Bacteroidota > Bacteroidia > Bacteroidales > DTU049 > DTU049. The sequence goes on along the minus strand of JAPXMM010000140.1, from coordinate 6,060 downwards.
TAGGGAGAAGGCGAGACGGGGAGAAGTTTAAATTATTTTTTATTAATTTTAATTAAAAAATATTTATTAATTTTAAAAATTAAATTTAATATACAAATTATGAAAAAAGTAATTTTAACAGTTTTAAGTTGTATTATTTACATTATGATCTATTCGCAAGAATATAATAATGCACAAGCTGATAAGATAATTAATGGTGCTGATCGCATTTATTATAATGATAATAAAACATTCCCTTCTTACATTAAATTTAATAGTAGTTCAGATAAAACTATTGATCAGCTTCTCTCTGAGTGGCAAAAAACTTTTAAAATAAATTATAAATTATTGAATGTAGATAAAGATTTAATCGGATTTGAGCATTATGTCTATCAAGGATACTATGATACTATCCCTATTGAATGGGCTATTTTTAAATTGCATGTGAAAAATGGGAAAATTAATTCTTTTAGTGGAACCATTTGGACAGACATCCATCCTATTTCTAGCCCGTCGATCAGCGGTAATATGGCAATTAAAATAGCTCTAGATGTACATAAAGCAGATTTATATATGTGGCAGGATAGTGCTGAAGAGGCATATTTGAAAATTATGAATAAAGATCAAAATGCTACCTATACTCCTCAACCACATTTGGTGATTTACAAAACTAATGACCGAGAAAGCTTGGCATACAAGCTGACTATTTATTCTAAAAAACCTCTTGCTAAAAAAGATTATTATATAGATGCTAATACGGGAGAAATTATAGATATTATCAATAAAATACCAAATGCAGATGTACAAGGAACAGCTGTTACCAAATATAGTGGCACTCAAACTATTACGACAGATTCATACAATGGATATTATAGATTGAGAGAGTCTGGTAGAGGTATTGGTATTTTCACATATAATATGCAACTTGGCAGTGATTATTATAGTGCTGTCGATTTTACTGATAGTGATAATTACTGGAATAATGTAAATGCACAAAAAGACGAAGTAGCTACTGATGCACATTGGGCTACAGAAAAATATTATGATTTTTTTTATAATACATTTAATAGAAACAGTATAGATAACAATGGTTTTGCTTTATATAATTATGTTCATACAGATCTTACAGCATTTGGTCTATCTAATAATGTGAATGCTTTTTGGGATGGTTCTAGAATGACTTACGGAGATGGAAATGCTACATATTCGCCATTGACTACAGTAGATATTACTGCTCATGAAATCACTCATGGATTAACAGAATTTACGGCTGGGTTAGTCTATGCCAATGAATCTGGTGCATTAAATGAAGCTTTTAGTGATATTTTTGGCACAGTGGTAGAGTTTTATGCTAAACCTACTGATGCTAATTGGACCATCGGGGAAGATATCGGTGCTGCTTTCAGATCTCTTGTTAATCCTAATTTATATCAAAATCCTGACACTTATTACGGTGATTACTGGGATCCAAGTGAAGAAGTGCATAATAATAGTACGGTTTTTAGTCATTGGTTTTATATTTTAGTAAATGGAAAAACTGGCACTAACGATATTGGTAATAGCTATTCAGTTACTGGTATTGGAATAGATAAGGCTGCAGAAATAGCATATTATACTTTAGTAAACTATTTGCCTCCTTCAGCTACTTATGCAGATGCTCGTTTTTTCACAATTTTGACAGCTACTGACCTATATGGCCCTTGCTCTGCAGAGGTAGAAGCTGTTACTAATGCTATGTATGCCATAGGTGTAGGTGATCAATATCAACCTGGCGTATCAGCTAATTTCTCTGCTTCTATTACTCAAAATTGTCAAGCTCCCTTAACAGTACAATTTAGTAATCTATCTAATAATGCGGCTTCATACTATTGGGATTTTGGAGATGGCAGTAATAGTACTTCTCAAAATCCTTCTCATACTTATAATAGCTATGGTAATTACACTGTTTCATTGATAGCAGATGGCGATAGCTGCGGTATAGATACTTTAATAATGACTAATTATATTTCTATAAATCCTAATAACGTATGCTATGTTGTAATGCCTATGAATGGTACTGGTACTACAATTACTCATTGTAATGGAATATTATTCGATGGTGGTGGCCCTAATGGAAACTATGATGATATGTCGGATGCTATTATCACTATTAGTCCTACTAGTGCAACTTCAGTTATGCTTTTTTTTAATTCTTTTGATATAGAGCCCGGCAGTGGTACTAGTTGCAATTATGATTACTTAGAAATATTTGATGGACCAAGCACTAGTAGTACATCTCTTGGTAGATATTGTAATACTACGGGGGCTCCAGATACTATTTTTTCTTCTGCAAATTCATTAACATTAAAATTACACTCTGACCAGGCTCTTAATTTAGCTGGTTTCGAAGCTATGTGGATTTGCAATGCTTCAAATATAGCTCCATTATCTGCTTTTCAAATTGATTCTATCAATCCATGCAATGGCTTTGTTCAATTCATAGACCAGTCATTTCATAATCCAATTAACTGGTCTTGGGATTTTGGTGATGGTAATACATCAAATTTGCAAAATCCGTATCATATTTATAATAATAATGGGATATATGCTGTATCATTGACTACAAACAATAGTTATGGTAGTCATAGTATCACTAAAACAAACATCGTTAATATCAATAGACCACAACCTCCTACAGTTATCGGAGACACAATTTGCCCCAATGAAACAGCTAATTTATTTGCTAATGGCGATGGAGAAGTTTTGTGGTACTATTCTACAGCAGATTTAACTGCGTTCAATAGTGGCCAGTCATTCAATACTCCAGCTTTACAGCAGACAACTACTTACTGGGTTCAAGATTATTTCTCGTCAGCTACTTACAATGTTGGTGATACACGCAGCTCTAGTAGTGGAGGTTTTTTTACAAATACTAACCAACATTATTTGATTTTTAACAGTTATACTAATTGTATATTAGTTTCTGTAGAGGTAAATGCTCAGGGAGCAGGCAATAGATATATAGAATTAACTGATTATCAAGGTAATACAATTGCTGATAAAACTGTAAATATCCCAAATGGCACCTCTCGTATTAACTTAGGATTCAATTTACCTGTAGCTAATAATCTAAAACTATGGGGACCAGGGTCGCCATATTTATGGAGAAATAATAGTGGCAGTAGTTATCCTTATCAAATTAATAATGTTTTAGCTATCACTGGCTGTTCGGCTTCTGATCTAGGATATTACTACTATTTTTATGATTGGGAAATTAAAATACCAGATTGTTCTAGTAGCAAAGTCCCCATTGTAGCTGTGGTAGATGATTGCCAAAATATTGCAACCATAACTGATCAAAGTTTTACAATTTATCCTAATCCTACTAGTGATAGAGTAAATATCGAGTTAAATAACGATATGAGCTTAAATGGATTATCATTATTCGACATCACTGGCAGAATAATCAATACCAATATATTTTTAAATTCACAAAATAGTTTTTATTTAGATTTATCTAATTTAGCTGATGGTATTTATTATTTACAGTTATTTATTAACGAGAGTAAATTTATTAATAAAATTGTAGTTCAGCATTAATTTGTATAACTCATGTGAAGTAAATATATTTCAATAAAGTTAAGTAACTTTGGAAAAATATAATATTTTACTATGATAAGGAATGAAGCATTAAATTTAGATAAAGAAAAATTAAGTGAAAAGGATCGAGAGTATGAGAGCTTGATAAGGCCAAAAAATTTTGGTGAATTTTTTGGGCAATCACAGATAATAGAAAACTTACGAATTTTTGTGAAAGCTGCTAAAGCTCGTCATGAGGCTCTTGATCATGTTTTGCTACATGGACCACCGGGTTTAGGAAAAACTACTCTTTCATATATTATCGCAAATGAATTAGGTGTAGATATTAAAGTGACTTCAGGACCAGTATTAGAGAAACCTGGAGATTTAGCTGGTTTGTTAACTTCTATGAAGCCATTTGATGTATTATTTATAGATGAGATACATCGTCTCAGTTCAGTAGTAGAAGAATATTTGTATTCTGCTATGGAAGATTACAAAATAGACATTCTCATAGAGTCTGGACCCAATGCTAAATCTATTCAAATTAAGCTAAATCCATTTACTCTCATTGGTGCTACTACTAGGTCTGGATTATTGACATCTCCTTTAAGGTCTAGATTTGGCATAAGTTCTAGATTAGATTACTATACTACTGATGTTTTACTACAGATAGTGCTCAGGTCTGCCAAAATATTAAATGTAGACATAGACATGATTGCAGCAGAGGAAATAGCTCGCCGTAGTAGAGGAACTCCCCGTATAGCAAATTTATTATTACGTAGAGTTAGAGATTTTGCACAGATAAAAGGTTCTGGAGTTATAGAAAAGCAAATTACTCTTTATGCTCTCAATGCTCTTAATATCGATTCCCACGGTTTAGATGAAATGGATATTAAAATTTTATCAACTATCATTGAAAAATTTAATGGCGGTCCTGTCGGTTTAAATACTATCGCTACTGCTGTGAGTGAAGATCCTGGCACTATTGAGGAAGTTTATGAACCTTTTTTAATTCAACAAGGTTACTTGAAACGCACTCCTCGTGGACGTGAAGCCACTAATCTAGCTTATGAACATTTAAATATTAAAAATGATGAAAAAGATGATACTATGTCTTTATTTTGATTTTATTACTATTTTATAAACATTCATATTATGAAAATACTTGTTACTGGTAGTGCTGGTTTTATTGGCTTTCATTTGACAAAAACATTACTAGAACGCGGCGATGTAGTGGTTGGCATAGATAACATAAATAATTACTATGATGTTAATTTAAAATATGCTAGGCTTGCTGAAACCGGTATTGATAAAAAAGCACAAAATTGGAATCAACGTATCACTAGCACTAAATATCCTAATTATAGTTTTATTAGGATGCACTTAGAAGATAAAGAATCTATAAATAAACTTTTAGCTAACGAACAATTTGACAATATTTGCCATTTAGCAGCACAGGCTGGTGTGAGATATAGTTTAGAAAACCCTTATGCTTATATTGATAGTAATATTCTGGGATTTCTAAATATTCTGGAGGGAGCTCGCAATAATAATATAAAACACTTGGTTTATGCTAGCTCATCAAGCGTATATGGTGGCAATACCAAAATGCCTCTGAGCACTGCAGACAGTGTAGATCATCCTATTAGCTTATATGCAGCTACTAAAAAAAGTAATGAATTGATGGCACATGTTTATAGCCACTTATTTAACATCCCTACAACGGGACTTAGATTTTTCACAGTTTATGGCCCGTGGGGACGACCAGATATGGCATTATTTCTATTTACTAAATTTATAATAGAGAATAAACCTATTCAAGTGTTTAATTATGGCAACATGACTAGAGATTTTACTTTTATTGATGATATCATCAAAGGAGTAGTTAAAGTCATAGATAAACCAGCTAAACCAACTACTGAGGATAATCTAGACCCATCATCTAGTAATATTGCTCCATATAAGGTATATAATATTGGTAATTCCACTCCAGTAAAGCTTTTAGATTACATAGAAGCTATAGAAAATGAATTAGGCAAAAAAGCAATAAAAGATTTTTTACCTATGCAACCTGGCGATGTACCATACACAGAAGCAGATGTTTCTGATCTAGTAAGAGATTTTGGTTATAAACCTTCTACTCAAGTACGAGATGGCATTAAAGAATTTATTAAATGGTATAAAAATTTTTATAGCATTGATTAATAAAATTTTTAATTAGGTGTTTAATTAAAAAAAATATTTTAAAACTTTTCTTTGATGGTGGCTGAGTAGAGCGAAGCCACAAAAAGAAAAATCTCCGCTGGTGTTAACACCCTAACCCCTCTATAAGAATGAAATACGGCGAGAAAGTGTAATTATAAAATTATACAATCACCCATTGGGGTTTACAAACTCGCAAGCTTTAGAAAATTTGAATAATGCGATAAAGCTAAATCCTAGCGGTAGAGCTTATTATTATAGAGCTATAGTGTGGGATATTAATGGAGATAGGACTAGTGCTTGTGCCGATTTACAACA
>JAPXMM010000139.1:0-6473 GCA_033809015.1 Bacteroidales bacterium | reverse complement strand
TAACTCTGAATTGTCTACCACAATTTTTGCAACGGTAGTTTTGAACTCCACTTTGCAAACCATTTTTTATAACATGACTACTATTACAATCTGGGCATAATACACCTGTAGACATGGCTTTGATTTCTTGATAATCTACTATATCTTTACCTTCTTCTATCATTTCATTATAGAGATTGTCGTAGAACTCACGTGTACCTTCTTTAGTAAGGGTGAATAATTCTGTTGGATTTTCTAAAAGGTTATTCATATAAAAATTTTTCTGCAAATATATAATTTTTTAATAATAAACTTGATATTTAATAAAATTTATATACTAGCTTAACCCTTTCAAAATATCCCTCATCCTTCTTTATCCCCTTTTCTCTCTTCTTTTTTAATTTTTTATTATTTATACTCCTATTTTTAATGTCTGAAATATTAAGTGAATAGTCTTAACGTTATTGATAATAATAAATTTTTGTAAATTTGTATAAAAATAAATATGGGAAGAGCAATGATTATTGGTGCTGGTGGAGTAGCCACAGTAGCTGCTTGTAAAATGGCAGAAGCACCAGAGATTTTTGGAGAAGTGCTGATAGCTAGTCGTACAAAAGACAAATGCGACAATATTATTAAAAAAATTAATAAACCTAATTTTCATAGTGCACAAGTAGATGCTATGAAAATAGATGAATTGTCAGCTCTAATAAAAGATTTTAAACCGGACATTGTTTTGAATCTTGCATTGCCATATCAAGATTTGGCAATCATGGATGCTTGTCTAGAAACTGGTGTCAGCTATTTAGATACAGCCAATTACGAATCTCCTGATAATCCACATTTTGAATACAAATATCAATGGGCTTATGATGATAAATTTAAATCTGCCGGATTGACAGCTATATTAGGGTGTGGATTTGATCCAGGCGTTTCACAAATATTTACTTCTTACGCTGCTAAACATTATTTTGATGAAATACATTATTTAGATATAGTAGATTGTAATGCAGGTGATCATGGTAAATATTTTGCCACAAATTTTAATCCAGAAATAAATATTAGAGAGATTACTGCCAAAGGTAAATATTATGAAAATGGTAAATGGATAGAAACTGAACCCCTTACAATACATAGGCCAATAGATTATCCTAAAATTGGCGAGAAAGAAAGTTATTTATTACATCATGAAGAGTTAGAATCTTTAGTAAAAAACTTCCCTAATATAAAAAGAGCTAGATTTTGGATGACTTTTTCTCAACGTTATCTGACAGCACTCGAAGTCTTACAAGAGGTAGGTATGACGTCTATAGAACCAATTAATTATGAAGGTAAAGAAATCGTGCCTTTACAATTTTTGAAAGCTCTTTTGCCAGATCCCAGTAGTTTAGGACAAAATTATAAGGGCAAAGCATGCATAGGAGTTCAATTAAAAGGATTATACCAAAATAAAGAACGAACATATTTAATTTGGAGCATCTTTGATCATGAAAAAGCATATAAAGAAACAGGAACTCAAGCTGTTGCTTATTCTACAGGAATACCAGCTATGGTAGGAGCTATCATGTATTTAAAAGGATTATGGAAAAAACCCGGTGTTTACAATGTAGAAGAATTCGACCCAGACCCATTTTTAGAAACTATGCCCAAATTTGGAATCGATTGGCATGAGGTTATAGATATAGTATTACCTATTGATAAATAAAAATGTTTTTTCAATATTATTTCTAATTCATACATAAAAGATAACTAAATGAAAAGGCAATATTATGATAATATACCCTCGCCATGCTTTGTGCAAGAAGAAAATAAACTGATCAAAAATTTAGAAATTTTAAAATACGTTAGAGAAAATGCACAAGTGGAAATACTTGTGGCTTTGAAAGGTTATGCCTTTTGGCATTCTTTTCCATTAATAAAAAAATATTTAGATGGAGCATCAGCTAGTTCACTTTTCGAAGCCAAACTAATTAATGAAGAAATGGGAGTAAAAGCTCATACATATTGCCCAGCATATTTAAAAGAAGATTTCGAAGAAATAGCTATTTCGTCTAAACATTTGACATTCAATTCGTTATCTCAATGGGAAACTTTCAAAAATAGTGTTAAGCCATCAATTTCATGTGGATTAAGAATTAATCCTGAATATAGTGAGATAGATGTACCAATTTATAATCCAGCGATCAAAGGTAGTAGATTAGGAATGGTGAAAGCTATGATTCCTGATAAATTGCCAGAAGGCATAGAAGGATTACTTTTTCACGTAATGTGCGAGCAAGATTCATATGTATTAGAGAGAGTGCTACAAAAAGTGAAAGAAAAGTTCCACGAACAACTATTGCAAGTAAAATGGCTAAATATGGGCGGCGGTCATTGGATAACAGATAAGAATTACAATGTAAATCATCTTATTAATTTATTAAATCAATTTCACCGAGAATATCCACATTTACAATTGATACTGGAACCTGGTGAAGCGATAGGACTAGGAACAGGATTTCTACTATCTACTGTCCAGGATATAGTAGAAAATAATGGAATAAAAACAGCTATTTTGGATGTGTCTTTTTCGGCACATATGCCAGATACATTAGAAATGCCATACAAACCAATTATCAGAGATGCATACAGTGATGCCTCTAATAGCCCATACAAATATAGATTAGGAGGTATTTCATGTCTAGCAGGAGATTATATGAGTGAATATGGTTTTGAATCTCCCTTACAAATAGGAGATCAAATAATTTTCGAAGATATGATACATTACACAATGGTAAAAACCACATTATTTAATGGAGTAAAACATCCATATATTGGAGTAATAAATCAATCAGGTGCTTTTGAATTATTAAGAGAGATACCATATGAATTTTATAAATATAGATTATCATAAAAGATAAAAAATTAATAAAAAGTTAGAATAATTCTACCTATATGAATCTTGTAGAAATTGCTATGATCATTTAGAATATTTTTATTATGTTTATTAGTTGATAAGTATAAATGGGTAATAGGATGAGAAAAATTATAAACTATTCCGAAATAATTTCTTATAATTTTTAAATTATTAAAATAGGCGCTTAGATAATAAATTTTTCTAAATATTTTTGTATTATTGGAACAATTTCAAAATTAATTCTCATCTCAAATTAATACCACATTTCCTAAACAAAGATTTTTTTTGTTTCTTTAAATAAAAATACGAGAAAGAATTTTAAAGAAAATTATTATTAAAAATTAAATTATACTTTTATGAAATATAGTTATTACTTAAACACCTAATTATAAATAAACATAATACTAAATATTAAACAAAAATGTTTTATTTTTGATGGATTTAAAATTAATAATTTTTTTATCCTATTATACTTAATTATATTTATTTTGAATTTTATTTGAATTTATGATAATCTCCTCGTTCTCTTTTTTGATATTTCAGCTCTTCAGCTACTGTATCTGCGAATCGTATGAAAAAGTCTAATTGATTTTTGGCTAAATAATTTTTTGCTTCATCAGATCCCTGGCAGGCCATTGCTATAATCATGTATGTTTGTAAATTATGTTGATTTAACCAGTCAAGTGCATCTTTATCTCCATCGATAGCATCTGATAACAAAGATAATTCTAAAAAACCATATTTTAATAACCATTGATATGCATCTTCGTCTGCCTTTATCGCACTAGCAAATGCAGCTATTTCGGGATAACCATTTTCTATTAAAAAATTAAGAAATTCCTTTTTCCCAGATATGGCTTGCTCCATAGCCAATAATATCCTAATATCATAATCCCATAAATATTTCATTTGTCGCATATAAATTCATTTTTTATGTAGCATTATAATAATAGTAAAAAATTAATTAAACTATGCGTAAATTTTTATTTCACAATTTACTTTATCTTGCAATTTAGTTTTAATCACTTCTAATTCTGCAAAAGTTAATTTTTCTAAATTATTTGCTGGTGTAGGACGATCTATCACATAGAGCATCCATATTTTAGGATTTATCTTATTGATAGAAGCTACGAGAGCATTTAGAGATTCTTCACTAGTATTATCTATTTTTGTCTCATTATATTTACCACGTAGTAATAATGTTTGTATTATTTTATTTGGAACCGATAAATTTGCGTAATTCTCTATTATAGTTTGAATATTAATTTTATACATTGGTCGATTAATTATTTCAAACTCCTGCTGTATAGCACTATCTAATTTCAGTATTGGTTGATCTATTATTGATAAAGCTTCTTGCACTTGAGATAAATGAAGCATACTTCCATTAGTTAATACAGTTACTTTAGCATTAGAGAAATATTTATCCCTCAATGAAATAGTTTGTCTCACTATTGTTAAAAACTCAGGATGTATAGTAGATTCTCCATTACCAGAGAATGTTATAGAATCTAATTTTATGTTTTTATCTTTTAGTTGTTTTAAATGATCTTCTAAAATATTTTTGAAAGTTTCACTATCGATAAAATTATTTGAGGTGAACTCTTGAGTCCATCCACATTCGCAATATAAGCAATCAAATGAACATATTTTTTCGTTTGTAGGAATAATGTTTATGCCAAGAGAATTGCCTAACCTTCGACTTTTTACAGGTCCATAAATGATTTCATGAAATAATGAAGGTCCCATGATTTTATTTTGGCAAATTATCTTCTAATATTTTATTCACTTTATCGAAGTGCTCATTATATAAATTTAAAAAATTATCAACAGCTTCATTAATTTGTTTAGCATGCTGATGTCTTAGTTTTTTACGTTCTACTTTAGCAGTAGCTTTAGGTAATCTTTTATATCTATGAGATGGATTAGTGATGACGTTTTTCACTTCATTCATTTTATTTTGTACCTCTTCACTTAGCTTATAAACTTCCTCTGCTTTGTTTTCATCTTTTACGACTAATGTTGTGAAATAAGCATTAGCTACAAAAAATTCTTCCCAATACTTTAAGTTTTTCTTTAAATTTCTAATCTTTGCCATAATATTTGACTTTAATAATTAATAAAAATTTTTTGCAAAATTAAAGATTTTAATTGAAATGAGGTAAAATAAATCATAGAAAAAATATTTGAGATAAAACAAATTTTATATATTTTTGCTGTTTATTAATATATATGCAAGAGCAAAAACAATGGATGGTAGTATATACTAAATATCGTTGCGAAAAAAAACTTTATCAGCAGCTTAAAGACGATGGCTATGAGGTAGCCTTACCTCTATATACAACTATTAGACAATGGAGTGATAGAAAGAAAAAAATTCAACTTCCATTAATTAATTGTGTAGTTTTCATCAAAACAAATACAAATGAAATATATAATATTTATGATTATCCCTTGGTTAAAGGTATTTTAAAAGAATTTGGTAAGCCAGCTATAGTGAGAGATGAAGAAATTAAAAACCTAGAAATCATCGCCAATCAATGGGATGATGAACTAATCCAAAAAAATAATAATATACAATATCACATTGGAGATTTTGTAGAAATCATAAAGGGACCATTTAAAGGACTTACTGGAATTTTAGTAGAAACAAATAATAAAAATCGTGTGGTTATACAAATAAAATCATTAAACGTTGAATTTTCAATAAATATCTCAAAATATCATATAAAATAATTAATTATATTAATATTAATATTTTATAAACCAAATAAATATTTTTATAAAATTTTTTTATTATTCTAAAATTAAATTATATTTTTGCATTTTCAAATTTATTTGATTTAATTAGTAAGCATATTCTCTATGTAGAATGTAACTTACAGAAGCGAAGCTGTGGAAAATAACCAACAACTTACAACCAACAACCTACAACTTACAACAAAAATTTTCCCCACTCCTAAACTCCTTAACTTATCAACTCCTCAACCTTAATTTACTATTTGTGCCCATTTGTGTGCATTTGTGGATAAAATTTACTTACAACCAACAACCTACAACTTACAACAAAAATTTTCCCCACTCCTAAACTCCTAAACTTATCAACTCCTCAACCTTAATTTACTATTTGTACCTATTTGTGTGCATTTGTGGATAAAATTAACTTACAACCTACAACCTACAACTTACAACAAAAATTTTCCCCACTCCTAAACTCCTAAACTTATCAACTCCTCAACCTTAATTTAATATTTGTGCCTATTTGTGGATAAAATTAACCTACAACCTATAACGAACAACAAAAAATATTTCCATTTTGCATTAAAAATAGTGAAAAAAAGAAATGTTTTATTCTTTAATTACTTAATGAGATAATGAAAAATTTAAATAAACTAAAAAAGCTTTCAAAAAATAAAGATGTAAGGACATTAACTGAAAACTTTGTATCACTATCTCTTTTACGTGTAATAGGATTATTATTACCATTAATAACTTTACCATATGTTTTAAGAGTATTAGGAAAATCTAATTATGGTATTATAGTTTTAGCTACCTCATTAATTAATTATTTTACTGCTTTAACAGATTATAGTTTTAG
>JAPXMM010000138.1:0-6504 GCA_033809015.1 Bacteroidales bacterium | reverse complement strand
CAGATGCATTTACCCAATCTAAAATTGGAATATATGTGAGGGGCAGGTTATAGTTAGCTTGTACTCTTTGATTAAAATTAGTTATTCTACCAAAATTTGTAATATTTCTAATGATAGAATCTCTTTTTTCTTTATAATCGCTATCTCTTTTATCTATTCTACCTGGCGGCTCATCTATGCGTGCATTAGCATTAGCAGTATAGTCTAATCGCAAATTTCGTGTTAAATCATATTTTATAGAATAATTTCTATTCCAAGTAAAATTTTTAATAAAATTTGGTTCAATAATTACTAAATTGGAGGTTTTGTTTCTCCATCTATTTTCTTCATACAGTCTATACATATCAGTAGACAGAGAAATAGATTTAGGTAAAAGATAGAAGTTGAAATTACCAATTAGTTTTAAATATTTATTATTAAGGAATTTAACTTTTTGGAAAGGGACATAATTTTTAGGATTAGTGTTATAATTATAAGCAATAGAACCTGTATATTCTTTCTTTTTATTGTATTCTATCTCTGGGTTGCGAATATAAAGTTGGTTGAAAGCAAAAGAAACGTCAAAATTAGAAAGGTCATAAATTTTAGGATTGCCTTTAGCAGTAGGAGGTCTTAGTTTTTTGACATTCATAAAGTTAATACCTTTTCTCTGCGTATAAGATTGCACGAGACGTTTCACACTATCAACTTCTTTGTCAGTACTATAAGTTTCTAAGTCATCACGTAGGTAAACATCAGGGTCTAAAGGATTATACTGTGGATTAGCCATCATTTCAGAATAGTCAACATGCATAGGAATACGCAAATTAAAATTTTCTGGTAGAAGTTTGCCAACATCCAGATTTAGAGAAAGATCATAAGAAGTGACATTATCTAATTGACGTTCATAAACTTTCTTTTCTATAGAGCCAAAGCCAGCAGTAGATAAGGTAGTAGCGAACATTATATTTCCTATATTAGCTAAACCTATGTTCATACGAGCTGTAGCAGCCCATCCACCTTTTTCATCGAAAGTATTTACTCGTAATTCATTTACCCATATTTCAGCACATTTAGGTCTACCATCATCATTAGGATAAGTACCAGTTTTAGGATTACGTACACCAATTAAAAGTACTTTAACTTCAGCTAAATTCGGATTACCTACGATAGTATATTTACCATTCTCATCTTGTATAGAATAAGGAGTAAAGAGTGTAATATTAGCATTATCATCACTACGCAGAATAGTATTACGTTGTAATTTTAATTGTACTAATTTATCAAGAACTAGCTCAACAGAATCAGCCCAGATTTTTTTACGACTATCATCATCAGTGCTATAGTTACCCCATGGAGTTGGATGAAGAGGGATTTCATATTCATAGTAATTTCTGTCAAAATCAGTTCCCAACCTAATAAATAGAGTTAAATCTCCATCGTTTAAAGGATAATTTAGTGGATCTACCTCCTCAGAATGAACGTTCATTTTAATTTTCTTATAATATCTAAAATCATAATCTGTACTTTTGAAAATACCACGAGCATCACCATCTATCAGATGACAAACCTTGATAGAGAGAGATTGTTCATTTTGTTTTTGTAGATTAGTAGTGCCATAATTGATTTCACGTTCTAATCCTGGAGGCATCACATATGGGATAGGCTTTCTGGAACCATTTTCTTCTATATTCAAATTAGTGATATCAAAAGTTGTCAGATTTTGTTCATTACCAGGTAAATATTCTCCTGGTTGCAATAAAGAATAAGAATATCTTCGCCATTGGCTACGAGCTAAATCCATAGTACCGAAACGTAATACTACTGAATCGTTCCAATTTTTTAGAAATATTCTCATGAAACGAATAGAAGTAAAATCTCTAATATCGCCAACAATTTTATCTGGTCTTTTCACTGGCACTTTGAATTGATACCACTTCACTTTCTCTGAATTGCCATTTGGCAATTTAACACTAGCAGTATAAATATCAGTAATATAATTCTCTCCGATTACCATTTCATTGGGATTCAGATTTATCTCATATTGATAATATCTTTCTAATTCGTTTAGAGTATTATCTCTATTAATATCTTCGCTATTAGGATTATTAGTAGCACTAATAGGATACGATTCTGTACTCATATCTGGAGTAGGACTATTGCCATCAGGATGTTTGTAATATTTATAACGTTGCAAAATATTATAACCTAAATTATCATAATCACTACCTCTAAAGTAATGATAGTTATCAGCAGAGGGATCATTTAAAGCCAATTGATAAGCCACTGACCCAGTACCATAGATAGAAGCAATAGATTGTAAATAACTACTAAAATAGCTAATTTCATTTTCAGTTGATAATCCGTCATAGCCGACATCTTGATATTTTCTAGCATCTAGATTAGCATCAAAAGAATTGACTAAAGCTTGGTATTTGGGAACTACACCCCATTGAGTGCTATCAACTCCTGTCATTTCTGGGCTAGTAGGTAGACCATTTTCGAAAGCTTTTTTATGATCTAATAAAACATCTTCGGAAATATCACCTAGATTAATGTAAAGTTTACCACCGGCGCTATTAGTATTATAAATAAATGGATCCATCAGCCAAAATTCAATATATTCTACATTAGTTTCTTCAAAATTAGGAGTTTCGATAGTTCTCATAATGCCAGCCCAACGAGTAGAAGGGTCTACCAATCTTCCATTAGTAGTAATACCAGCTGATATTGTTGTCGGAGAAGTATCAAAATTATATGGGCCGCGTTCTGTAGGATAATAAGCTAAATCTAGCGTAGCTAAATTAGGGACAATGCCATTAGGAAATTCTTTAGCAGGAAATAGTTCAGACTCTAACACTTCTCTCATATAATGATTGCTAAGCATTTCTTTATTTACATTTGGTGGTGTTGTAGAATTATTTCTAAAAAAAACACTTGGGTCTATAGTATACCAAGATAATAAAGCTCTATTAAATCCCGAAGCAAGAGTAGAATCATCAGCTGCCTCAGGGAAAGATGTTGGTTGTCCTTGAGGTATAGAAGCCAATTGCCAGGAGAAAGGATTTTTAAGTGTTATACTGCTCATACTTCCTTCGAAATTATCTATAAAAGAATTACCTTCTTTGCCAATAGCTCTATTATGGCCAGGTATTAGATTTGCAAATTCTGCATCAATGGTAATATTTGAAGGGTCTTTAGTGCTCACAAAAGGTAATTTATCTATAATTTTGGTAATTAAAGTAGACTGGGTCTGATAAGATACATTTGCTCCCCAAATGGTATTAGATATTGGTTCATAGCCAATATTTACTTTAGTAGTAAAAGGTTTCTCTGTGAGATGTATTATAGTACCACCGACGATGAAATTGTTATTAATTTTATAATCTACATGTGCACCCAAATAAGTTTTGGTTTGGAAATTAAAAAAAGTATTATTTTCGACAGTTACATTTATTGGTACACCAGAGGTGAGTATTCCTTGATTAATAATTTTGACACGACCCATAGTGTAATCTACCGTATAATCTACATTCTCTTGCAAAAGGAGTCCCCCAGCAGTTACTTTAACAGATCCTTGTGGAATATTAATAGCATTTAAACTAATTTCACTACCCACACTAGATTTATAAGACCCTTCAATAGTAAATCTATTTTTATTAGCAATTTGTTCAGCTACAGTTTTAGTAGTAGTATATAAAGAGTCAAAGCAATATTTATTTGCTAAGTTAGGATCATCAAATTTACTTCTAAGGTCTTTACCAAAAGGTTCAACTACAGGAAAATAAATACGTCCATTTTTAGAATTAATAGTTCCTCCGCCAGTAGCTGCATTGTCTATAAAATCAAATAATCCATCAGGTTCAGGATCGCCATTGATATTTAATCTATCAAAACCTAAAACTCTAATTAGAGGAATATACTTTAGATTAGATTCTGTCAAATAACCAGCGCCTACACCGAGATTTTCACTTTTATAAATAATATTTAATCTAAAATCTTCATTACTAATCTGATAGCCACCTATAGAATAAACATTTTTCATCATTAGATTCCAAACAGGTAATTTAGTATTTATAGAAGCAGGTTTTAATAATTTAACAACTAAACAATTAGGAGGATCTATCCCATCAGTAGAAAATTCTCCTACCTGATAAACACTATCACTACCTACAACAGTATATTGATAAGCCACAGCTAACACTTGATCTGGACGAAGGCTAATATTGAGAGAAACAAATCCTAATTGATTATTTACAGTATATTCTGATGTAGACAGTTTACGAGCATTTTCGATTTTTTCATAATCAGTACCCATTTTAAAATTTAGAGAAGATAAATAGGAATTTACATCATTTAAATTTCTGATGTTTGAAGTGTTAATGAGCTGAAAAAGATTATTAGATCTATTACTAGGCAAATAAGCATCTGGAGTGAAGTTTGGTAAAACATTTTGATTATAAGGATCATACTCACCGATATCTTGAAAAGCTACTATATTTCTATTTTCTTGAGTAGCAGGACCAATATTAGTAATCCAAATTTCTATTTTAGTTATATTAATAGGACTAGAAATAATAGGCAAGCGTTCTAAGTATTTATTATAATTATTGTAGAAAAATTGGGAGATGAAGAAATGCTTGTTCTCTTCATAATCGAGAGCATTTATTTTAAATTCACTAACCTCGGCACCACCAGATACGGTGATAGTATTAGTTTCACTTTCTTGCTGCGAAAGCACAGCAGTTACCGTTGCTTTACCAAACTGTAATTGAGTTTTTAGGCCAAAAAGACTTTGACTACCACTTATTAAAGTGCTATTAAGCGGAAGAGTTACATCGCCAGCTTCTATTTTTTTAATAATTTCGTCTTCTTTGCCTTCATATTCTAATTTAATTTTATTATCAAAAGTAAAATTAGATTCTGTATTATACCTAACATTGAAATTAACTTTATCACCGACTTTAGCCATTAAATTTAATTGAATTTTTTCATCAAAATCAAAATTGCCATAGCGTCTTTGCTTAACAGTGAGTGCTGGATCGTCTCTACGATATCCTTTGTAACCAAAAATAATCTCTGCTGTGCCACTAGGTCTGATATCTATCAATCCACTACCAAAAACACCATCATCTTTCATATGCATTCTAAATAGAGAATCGAAAACACCTTTCCCTCTAGATTGCTGTACTATAGACTGGTGCCATTGCCTTTGCCAAGCTTTTTGAAAATCATATTCGTTGTATTCATCGAAGGTCATTTGATATGGATATCGCAAATCTATATTCCCTATTTTTTGCTGAAATTCATAAGTATTTGTTAAAGGATCATAAATAACCGTATCCTTTAGATTTTTGGGTACAATATCCCATGGAGAAGGAATCAATGGTGGTGGACCTGTAATTTGCTGATCATGTATAGGATATCTCAGTGAGTCTAAAGTATCAGGGGGACCAATGAAATAACTATTTTGAACTAATGGCGAACTAGCAAAAAAAGTAGTTGGTGAAAAGGAATAAAAAGTAAAAAAAGATAATAAAGAAATAAAAAAAATTTTATTAATAAATGGCGAAGTAAATCGGAATATTTTTTTCACTATGTTGCGAGTTTATAAATATTTGAAAGCTAGTTTAATGAGTTTATCTAAAGAATTATATTCATCTTTAGAATGATTTTTTAATACTTTACTGAGTGCTGTCTCCGCTTCTTTCATTGAATATCCTAATTGTCTTAAAGCTAATAACGAGTCATGATAAAAATTAGTATCTAAATTAGAAATATTTTCTCCACTCAATTCAATTTCGGGGATTTTATTTTTTAATTCTACCACTATGCGTTCAGCAGATTTAGCACCAATACCTTTAACCTTTTGTAATTTATTGATATCTTTATTTTGAATAGCAGTATATAAATCTATGGGAGTAAGTGTAGAGAGTAATGTACGAGCAGTGTTAGCACCTATACTATTAACACTTATTAATAATCTGAAAGCTTCTCTTTCCTCTTCATCAGCAAAACCGTAAAGTTTTGGACCATCTTCTTTCCATATTAAGTTTACCAATAGTGATATATTGGAAGCATCTTTTATTTTTTCATAAGTATTTAAAGTGATTAGAGCTTCATAGCCTATCCCAGCAGTCTCTATAACGATTTTTGAAGGATTTAAAAAAACAATATCGCCTTTTATATAATTAAGCATAAAAATGTAAAATTTTAATAATTTGTGCCAAAATTAATAATTATTAATAAATTGAAATGAATGAATATAAAGTAAGGGATGCATGAATAATAATAAATTAGAATGGGATATAATAGATATATTGTGAATTTTTTAAGATAAGTATAAAAGGATAAGAGAAAATAGCAATTTCAATTGTTTAAATTTAAGTATTATATCAATATTTTAACTTAATCAATCTCCGATACCGCTCCCACGCCCATCTGTCGTGCGATGACAAATTCAGCAGTCGCCCAATGTCTGATTCTACGTTGTTTTTTAAGTACTTATTCATCACAACAAACCAC